>NZ_CP009227.1:2106274-2407170 GCF_000775995.1 Treponema sp. OMZ 838
TATCGAAGAAGACAATCCCGGCGAAGTATTCTGGCACCCGAACGGCTGGACGCTCTATTTAACCGTACAGCAGCATGTACGCCAAAAGATTAAAGAGGACGGCTATGTTGAGGTAAATACCCCCTTTGTTATGCCGCAGAGTCTCTGGCTTCGGTCGGGACACTGGGAAAAATACAAGGAAAATATGTTTATCACCGAAAGCGAAAAACGGGTGTTTGCGCTTAAACCGATGAACTGTCCGGGGCATGTCGAAATCTTTAAACAGGGAATTAAAAGCTACCGCGATTTACCGCTGCGTATTGCGGAGTTCGGCTCCTGTACGCGGAATGAACCGTCCGGTTCGCTGCACGGTATTATGCGGGTGCGCGGTTTTGTGCAGGACGATGCGCATATTTTCTGTACGGAAGAACAGATTTCCTCCGAAGTGTGCAAGTTCTGTAACCTGCTCAAGTCGCTCTATCGGGATTTCGGCTTTGACGATAAAGCCATACTCGTTAAGTTTTCCACGCGGCCTGAAAAACGGGTCGGCGATGATGCAACCTGGGATAGGGCAGAGAATGCGCTTGCGGAAGCGTGTAAAGCCGCCGGTCTTGAATACGAGATTGCCCCCGGAGAAGGAGCCTTTTACGGGCCGAAGCTGGAGTTTACGCTTGTCGATGCGCTTGGTCGAGAATGGCAATGCGGTACCATACAGGCGGACTATCAACTGCCCTCTAAAGACCGGCTGAATGCCGAGTATATCGGAGAGGATAACCAAAAGCATCAGCCCGTTATGCTGCACCGCGCGGCGCTCGGTTCACTGGAGCGGTTTATCGGTATTTTGATTGAACAATTCGGCGGAGCGCTGCCCCCGTGGCTCTCTCCGGTGCAGGCAATGGTTATTCCCGTTGCTCCCGTATTTAACGAATATGCCGAGAGTATCGCGGCGTCTCTTTCAAAAGCCGGCTTCCGCGTAAAGGCTGATATTGATACCGACCGTATGAATGCAAAGATACGGAAGTATCAGGAACAAAAAATTCCGTACCAGCTTGTTGTCGGCGAAAAGGAAAAGCAGAACAACAGTGTTACCGTCCGGCTTTTGAAAGGAGCGCAAAAAACGATGTCCGTCGATGAATTTACCGCTTTCTTAAAACTCAAGATAGACACCGTTGCAACAAGCGCAGAATTTTAGATAAGACACAAATAGGCATTTCTGAAAAACTCATTTTTTGAGATGGTCTAATAGGAGTCGCAAACGAAAACGGCCGGTAATTCAGCAAGAATTACCGGCCGTTTTGTTAAAGGCTCGTGATTGAGCGGCGTGTCAAAATCGGCACTGCCGCATCATACACTACTCAACGCGGCATGGCATATCGCGGGTTGCGACAATGTCGATGCCCGTATGCAGCACGTCGGGAATAATGACTGCTCCTGTCTTTACCGGCGCCGTTACCCTGATTTTGTTTATCTCTTCCATCACCTGAAAAATCATACCTTTCGGAATAGGCGCCGCTGTTTTAACGGGAAGCGCCGCTAAAAAGCCGTTTTCAATGCGCACCGTCGAGCTGATATTTCTTCGAGGATCTTTCATTTCCTGCAAGCCGTATTCAAGGCCTCGCTTACAGCTATATCCTTCTATTGTGTAGGCGCCGTCTTTTTCGATTGCTCGGAGCCTACAGCCCATAGGACAGGAAACACAGGTAAATTCTTTCATGCCGGTTTCGTTTATGCATCAAGGCAGGCGATTCCCGGTAAGGTTTTCCCCTCCAAGAATTCGAGTGAGGCGCCGCCGCCGGTAGATACATGGCTCATTTTATCGGCAAGATGGAACTTGTTGACGGCTGCAACGGAATCACCGCCGCCGACTACCGTTACTGCGCCTTTTCCGGTCGCTTCGGCCACAAGGCGGGCAACCGCTTCCGTTCCGTGGGAGAAAGCTTCAAATTCAAACACGCCGACCGGGCCGTTCCACACGATAGACTTCGCGTTTAAGATTTCAGACTTGTATAACGCGATGGTTTTAGGTCCGACATCCATTCCCATAAGCGAATCGGGGATGTCGCAGCCGTCCACGCTTTCCGGTTTTGCATCGGCGGTAAAAGAAGCGGCGCAAATATGATCTACCGGCAGGATTATTTTAACACCCTTTGCCTCGGCATCGGTCAAAAGTTTCTTTGCCGTGTCGATAAAATCATCTTCCACCAAGGATTTCCCGATTGAATGGCCTTGTGCTTTAAGGAAGGTATACGCCATGCCTCCGCCGATAATCAGCGCAGCGGCATTTTTCAAAAGACTGTCCAGTACGGCAATTTTTGAAGAAACTTTTGCGCCGCCGATGATGGCGACCATCGGTTTGGGCGGATTTTTTACCATCGGTTCAATATATTTAACTTCTTTCTCCATTAAAAAACCGGCAACTTTTACTTTCATAAATTTTGCGATGGTTGCCGTAGAAGCATGAGCACGGTGTGCAGTTCCGAATGCGTCGTTGACGTATACATCGCCGTAGGAGGCAAGCTCTTTGGCAAGTGTTTCCTGTTCTGCAGTGTCCTTCGAGGTTTCTTCGGGATGGAAGCGCGTATTCTCAAGCATCAAGATACCGCCTTCGGGAAGTGCATCGACTACCGCCTTTTGCCCCTTGCAGGAATCGGCAAGCCGAACGGGCATACCTAACAGTTTTTCCAAATAGGCAGCTACCGGCTTCATCTTATGCTTACCGGCGATGTAGGCCTCTTTGTCAAACGGTTTACCATCCTTAGCCGCTTTTTCGGCAGCTTTCTTTGAATCTTTGGCAGGATCGCCGAGGTGGCTCATCAACACCAGCGAGCGCGGCTTTTGCTCTAAAATATATTTGATAGTCGGTAGTGCCGCAACGATTCGCGTATCGTCCTGCACAACACCGTCCTTCATCGGAACATTAAAATCGACCCGCATGATAACACGCTTGCCGTGAAGATCTACATCTCTTACCGTTTTAACCATTGTATTCCTCCGTTATGTGAGGGGCAGTGTTCATACTCCTGCTGCGCTTGAAGCATATATTTCGTATCTTTCAGAACGCAGGATGCCCTCTACTAGCTTCATATCCGATAAAAATATACTCTGTTATATAAAAAAATGCAACAATGACCGAAGGCTGCTTCCTTTTATAATTTCAGTGTATTTTTTTGACAGTATTGTCCTCTTACAATGATAATTGGACAGTCTTACAGACAAGAAAGCCAATCTTTCTGCGCTTGCACCAATCCCGTCCATACAAAGGCACGGAACCCAAGTTTTTGAGCTGCCTCGATATTTCGTTCCAGGTCATCGAAAAAAACGGCTTCATTTGCACGGATGCCTAATCCTTCAAGACACTTACGATAAATTTCGGGTTCGGGTTTTATCAGATGTAACCGGCATGAAAAGCATGCGTAATCGGCAGCCACAAAGGGCGGTATTTCTTTTTCATATCGATCTAAAAATTGATACGGCATATTGGAAAGAATACCCAGCTTGAAACCTTGTTTTTGAATATTTAAAGCCCAATCACATACCGCATCATTTAAAGTTCGCCAACCGGCTAAATCAATATCTACCATCTTTTTCAGTAGTCCAGTATCTTTAGCGGCTTCTTCATAGCCGTTATTTTGCAGCAAGCGTCTGTACATTTCCTCACCGTTGATGACTCCCCGATCAAAATCGCTGCGGTGTGTGCTGTAAAGATTTCCAAATGCTTCCACCGGAATACCGGTTTCAGCAGCCATTGCTTCATCGATAGCTTTCGTGTCGGTTAAAGAAATTACATTACCGTAATCCAAAATCAGTGCTTTAATCATAAGAAACTCCTAAGGTAACTCCTGAGGTATCTCCAAAAACTGCAAGTCGATCGGCTTGTTCTGTAGGAAATGCATTAAATTGCCTGCCTTGCGGATTGCGAATAGGTTTTTAGAGGTTTCTTGAACAATATACTGAAATATGATGATGTGAATAGTGGATAAGTTCTCATTTGATTATTTCGAAAGATTGCGGTTATTAAATAAAAAAACATATAGAGGTGTTGACAGAAAAGCAAAATGTGTGATACTATCTTTTCCGTTGCATTTGTTACCTGCTATGCAGTAACAGCAGGCAATAAACATAAAAGTGTTTGGGTTTTGCTGGTTTCTTCTATTATTAGATAGTGTACAGTTGTATAAACTCCTCATGCTGATACGGTCTATCGGTTGATTTTTTTAATGCTGATATGCTTTGTGAGCAGTGACACTAAGATGTTGTTTTATGTTTTTTAGTTTATAACGCTTGCTGAATTGAGTGAAAAAAAACTAAAAAAAATAAATAAAAAAAGAAAAAGGTGCTTGACAAGACTGAAGGTTTTGTGATACATTCTTTTTCGCTTGCGGCGCTCTAAAGCAGGGCTCCGATTAAGTAAGCTGGTCTTTGAAATTAAAGGGAAGGGAAAGAAGAAAAAGCCAAAGAGCAAAATCTTTGGTAAGGAAATAAGCGTAGAACAAAGAATCAAGAGAAAGAGAGTGTGCAGGGTGATGAATAATTGCTTTGCATTATTATTTTCTTTCTCTTAAAGGTCAACGTTCCTAAAATAAAAGAAACGGGACTTGCTTTCAAAATTATGAATATCAGACGCCCTTCGGGGTGTTTGAAATAAAATAATGGAGAGTTTGATCCTGGCTCAGAACGAACGCTGGCGGCGCGTCTTAAGCATGCAAGTCGAACGGCAAGAGAGAAGCTTGCTTCTCTCCTAGAGTGGCGGACTGGTGAGGAACACGTGGGTAATCTACCCTTAAGATGGGGATAGCTGCTAGAAATAGCAGGTAATACCGAATACACTCGGCATTTCACAAGAGATGTTGAGGAAAGGAAGCTACGGCTTCGCTTGAGGATGAGCTTGCGTCCCATTAGCTAGTTGGTGAGGTAAAGGCCCACCAAGGCGACGATGGGTATCCGGCCTGAGAGGGTGATCGGACACATTGGGACTGAGATACGGCCCAAACTCCTACGGGAGGCAGCAGCTAAGAATATTCCGCAATGGACGGAAGTCTGACGGAGCGACGCCGCGTGGATGAAGAAGGCTGAAAAGTTGTAAAATCCTTTTGTTGATGAAGAATAAGGGTGAGAGGGAATGCTCATCTGATGACGGTAATCGACGAATAAGCCCCGGCTAATTACGTGCCAGCAGCCGCGGTAACACGTAAGGGGCGAGCGTTGTTCGGAATTATTGGGCGTAAAGGGCATGTAGGCGGTTGTGTAAGCCTGGTGTGAAATCCTGGGGCTTAACCCCAGAATAGCATTGGGTACTGCACAACTTGAATTACGGAAGGGAAACTGGAATTCCAAGTGTAGGGGTGGAATCTGTAGATATTTGGAAGAACACCGGTGGCGAAGGCGGGTTTCTGGCCGATAATTGACGCTGAGATGCGAAAGTGTGGGGATCGAACAGGATTAGATACCCTGGTAGTCCACACTGTAAACGATGTACACTAGGTGTTGGGGCAAGAGCTTCAGTGCCAAAGCAAACGCGATAAGTGTACCGCCTGGGGAGTATGCCCGCAAGGGTGAAACTCAAAGGAATTGACGGGGGCCCGCACAAGCGGTGGAGCATGTGGTTTAATTCGATGGTACGCGAGGAACCTTACCTGGGTTTGACATCTAGTAGAAGGTCTTAGAGATAAGGCCGGGTAGCAATACCCTGCTAGACAGGTGCTGCATGGCTGTCGTCAGCTCGTGCCGTGAGGTGTTGGGTTAAGTCCCGCAACGAGCGCAACCCCTACTGCCAGTTACTAACAGGTAAAGCTTGAGGACTCTGGCGGAACTGCCGATGACAAATCGGAGGAAGGTGGGGATGACGTCAAGTCATCATGGCCCTTATGTCCAGGGCTACACACGTGCTACAATGGTTGCTACAAAGCGAAGCGAGACCGTAAGGTGGAGCAAACCGCAAAAAAGCAATCGTAGTTCGGATTGAAGTCTGAAACTCGACTTCATGAAGTTGGAATCGCTAGTAATCGCGCATCAGCACGGCGCGGTGAATACGTTCCCGGGCCTTGTACACACCGCCCGTCACACCATCCGAGTTGGGGGTACCCGAAGTCGCTTGTCTAACCTGCAAAGGAGGACGGTGCCGAAGGTACGCTTGGTAAGGAGGGTGAAGTCGTAACAAGGTAGCCGTACCGGAAGGTGCGGCTGGATCACCTCCTTTCTTAGAGAAAGGTATAATACTAAATGCTTTGTTGGTTGTACACAAAGCTTCCGCTTATCTCCTCTTCTTTCCCTCTCTTTTTTTATATTATTGGTTTGTAGTAAGGGGATATAGCTCAGCTGGCTAGAGCGGCGGCTTTGCAAGCCGTAGGTCAGGGGTTCGAATCCCCTTATCTCCAAAAATCGTACAGTATAAATAATTTTACTGTATGAAGAGATCTTTGAAAAGCTAGGGAAGGGAAAGAAAGACTACTTAAAGGTGAGTTGCTTTGTTAGAAAAGTGATTAACTGGAGAGTAGGAGAAAATAAGGTGAAGAGAAAAGTTCTTGACGGTTGTCGAATAGACGATTGTTTTAAGAAGAGAACATAATATGGTCAAGCGAAGAATAGGTTTATGGTGGATGTCTTGGAGCCAACCGGCGAAGAAGGCCGTGATAAGCTGCGAAAAGCTTCGGGGGAGGAGCACATATCCTTTGATCCGGAGATTGCCGAATGGGGTAACCCGATAGGAGAGATTCTATCATTACGCTCTTGAATAAAATAGAGAGGTAAAGCGATACTGAGTGAACTGAACCATCTAAGTAACTCAAGGAAAAGACATCAAAAGAGATTCCGAAAGTAGTGGCGAGCGAAATTGGAAGAGCCCAAACCCGTTAAACGGGGGTTGTAGGGCTGCACGGGCTTACGTACAGCAAGTGATAAAGTGAATGTATAGTAGAAAGGTTTTGGGAAAGCCTGACAGAGAGGGTGAAATCCCCGTATACGAAATGCATTCATCTTGCCGGTGCAGTACCTGAGTACGGCGGGACACGAGAAATCCTGTCGGAATCCGGGTCGACCACGATCCAAGGCTAAATACGAGTTGGCTACCGATAGCGGACAAGTACCGTGAGGGAAAGATGAAAAGAACCCCGGTGAGGGGAGTGAAATAGAACCTGAAACCATAAACCAACAAGATGTTACAGCCCTTTATGGGTGGTAGCGTGCCTTTTGTAGAATGAGCCTGCGAGTTACGGTATGCAGCGAGGTTAAGGAATAGAAGTTCCGGAGCCGGAGGGAAACCGAGTCTGAATAGGGCGAAGTAAAGTTGCATGTCGTAGACCCGAAGCCAGAGTGATCTAGTCATGAGCAGGTTGAAGCAGCGGTAAAACGCTGTGGAGGACCGAACTACAATCTGTTAAAAAAGGTTTGGATGACTTGTGACTAGGAGTGAAAGGCTAAACAAACCTGGAAATAGCTGGTTCTCCCCGAAATGCCTTTAGGGACAGCCTTATACAAAATTACCGGAGGTAAAGCACTGGATGGACTAGGGGGCTTCACCGCCTACCAAACCCAATCAAACTCTGAATGCCGGTAATCAACGTATAGGAGTGAGACTGCGTGCGACAAGGTTCGTAGTCAAAAGGGAAACAGCCCAGACCGTCAGCTAAGGTCCCGAAATACTGCTTGAGTGTGAAATGAAGTGTGGATACAAAGACAGCCAGGAGGTTGGCTTAGAAGCAGCCATTCCTTAAAAGAGTGCGTAATAGCTCACTGGTCGAGTATACATGCGCAGATAATGTAACGGGGCTAAGCAGTATACCGAAGCTACGGGTCTTACACGATTTAAGTGTAAGGCGGTAGGGGAGCATTCCATGGACTGATGAAGGTGTACCTGAGAGGGGCACTGGAGGGGATGGAAGAGAGAATGCAGGTATAAGTACACGAAAAGAAAGGTGAGATTCCTTTCCGCCGAAAACCTAAGGTTTCCTGGGTAAAGGTCATCTGCCCAGGGTTAGTCGGCCCCTAAGGCGAGGGCGAAAGCCGTAGTCGATGGGAAATCGGTTCATATTCCGATACCTTTTATAATTTCGATGGCAGGACGCATGAGGCGACCCCCGGCCGGAGAACGGTTGTTCCGGTCGAAGCTTTCAAGCCGTTATAAAGGATAGTAGGTAAATCCGCTATCCAAGGTGAGAGGCGACAGCGAGTGGATCGATGAGAGAAGCGAAGCGGGGTAAGTCATGGTGCCGGGAAATACTGTCTAAGGCTAGGTTATAAAAGACCGTACCGTAAACCGACACAGGTAGGTAGGATGAGAAATCTAAGGCGCTCGAGAGAACTCGCGTTAAGGAACTCGGCAAAATGCACACGTAACTTAGGGAAAAGTGTGGCCTCTGTTTAGTAATGAGTGGAGGTAGCATAAAGCAGGCCCAGGCGACTGTTTATCAAAAACACAGCCATCTGCGAATCAGTAATGAGACGTATAGGTGGTGACACCTGCCCGGTGCCGGAAGGTTAAGAGGAGCGGTTAGCAGTAATGCGAAGCTGTCAATTGAAGCCCCGGTAAACGGCGGCCGTAACTATAACGGTCCTAAGGTAGCGAAATTCCTTGTCGGGTAAGTTCCGACCCGCACGAATGGTGTAACGTATCTGGGCACTGTCTCAACGCGAGGCTCGGTGAAATTTATATACCGGTAAAGAAGCCGGTTACCCATAGTTAGACGGAAAGACCCCGTGAACCTTCACCGTAACTTACTATTGGGACTTGGTTTATCATGTGTAGAATAGGTGGGAAACTATGAAGCTTGCTCGTTAGGGTGAGTGGAGTTGCCAAGTGAAATACCACCCTTGATGAATTAGGTTTCTAACCTGTTCCGTGAAGCCGGAATAGGAACAGTGGTAGGCAGGCGGTTTGACTGGGGCGGTCGCCTCCTAAAATGTAACGGAGGTGCGCGAAGGTCTCCTCACGTCGGTTGGAAATCGACGCAGTGAGTGTAAAGGCACAAGGAGGCTTAACTGCAAGAGTGACAGCTCAAGCAGATACGAAAGTAGGTCTTAGTGATCTGGCGGTAGCGAGTGGAAGCGCCGTCACTTAACGGATAAAAGGTACTCCGGGGATAACAGGCTGATTTTCCCCAAGAGTTCACATCGACGGGAAAGTTTGGCACCTCGATGTCGGCTCATCGCATCCTGGGGCTGAAGTAGGTCCCAAGGGTTTGGCTGTTCGCCAATTAAAGCGGTACGTGAGCTGGGTTCAGAACGTCGCGAGACAGTTCGGTCCCTATCTGCTATGGGCGTTGGATATGTGAGAGGAGCTGCTTTTAGTACGAGAGGACCGAAGTGGACGAACCTCTGGTGTACCAGTTATCCTGCCAAGGGTAAGTGCTGGGTAGCTATCGTTCGGAAGGGATAACCGCTGAAGGCATCTAAGCGGGAAGCCCGCCTCAAGATTACATATCCCTCGGGGTTTAACCCCGCTAAAGACTCCTTGCACACTACAAGGTTGATAGGTTGCAGGTCTAAGCACAGTAATGTGTTATAGCCGAGCAATACTAATAAGTCGTGAGGCTTGACCATATTATCTTCTCTTCTTTATTCTTTATCTCCTTACTCTTTCTTTCCTGTCCCTTTATTTAATAAATTTCGTTTCTTTTTTGTTTCGTCTTTTATTGCCCGGTTGCCATAGTGGAGAGGTCATACCCGTTCCCATCCCGAACACGGAAGTCAAGCTCTCATTACGCCGATGATACTGCTCATCCAGAGTGGGAAAGTAGGTAGCTGCCGGGCTTTTTTTATTTAACCGGTATCGTCGCTTAAAAAGCGTCGGAAGTAGACTATTGTTTTGCCCTAAGGGGTGTTTTAAAGCTATTCGCCTTTTAAAGGTGTAATCTGGAGGCAAAACACTTTATGTGTTTCACACAGTATCTGGAAGGCTTTTTGTTTAACAAAAAAAATTGGAACTAACCTATAGTTTTTTTATCTGTTTTGTATATAATTTTTTTATGAATCCTCAAGTTTCTACATTTGATAAGTTGGTTGATTCTCTTTCCACAGAAGAAGCACAGGCAATGCTTGCACATATTGCTGAAAATATGAAGATGTCTGAAGATATACAAACGGACTCTAAAAAGGAGCCATTGTTAAGCGATACTCAAATAAAAAAAAGTATTCGAATAAATGACGAACCTTTTTTTATTCGTTTATGGATACGCATTAAATCCTTTTTTAAGTCATTACCCATTGAAACGGTGTATGAAGAAGAATTGATTCGGCGTCTTGGAAAAGATTTGCAGCATGAATACAAGCAATATATCAATATAAAAGGAAATGTCTTTACAAAGGACTTTTATGAATTGTTACGTGAATTACGAAAAACCCAACTTTTTTTTACCTCTCTTTTATCTGCTTATGATACTGACAAAGGAAATTTTTACTTATTGGTAAGTTCTTTCGTTGCACCGGATGTGTATTTAAAATTAATGTATAACACTGATCCTTTTAACTGTGTTCCAACTTCTCAGGCAAATTCCAACCTTCGATCCGAGCTTTTAAAAAAAATTGATGAATCGTTTTCGCTGATGACGACAGATTATAAGGCTGGAATGTATCAAGCGGCTAATGCGATTGAATGGATGCGGTATTTTTGTGAATTGCCGATCGATAAAGCTGTTTTACGTTTTACCGTAAATCCGGCTGTTGAACCTTCCTGTTCCGTTTATTTGCTTTCTGCAGAAATTGGTATGCTTGCATCGGTTCTCAGTACAACAAAACCAATTCCTGATGTTGTACTCCAAGCTTTATTTTTGTTATCAAAACAAGATAAGTTGAATGATAAAACGGTTAATATGGATGAAGAATCGGTTGAGTTTATTTCGCAAGCTTCTCATGCTTTGGAAGCAATTAAAGAATTTTCCGTGAAAATTCCGATTTTAGAATTAGCCCGTTATACGTTAAAATCGATACACTGGGAACCGCAACGCCTTGAAGGAGGGGAAGATTGGTTTCAACTCTTTAAAGTAGCATGGAAAAAACGATTTACTGAACGGTGGCAACTATGGGCTTCAGAACAAAAACGCGCTCAATTAAGCCGTCAGATGCTGGATTTGTTGAAAACTGATCAGCTTGAACCTTTAATGTATCGCCCCTGGGAAGATTCATGGCTTGTGCTTCGTTTTAAGCGTGAATTTTCATTTAGATTTCTTTCTGCTTTTTTTTCAAGATTATATCCGCCTTTTGTGCAACCGATATTAAAAACGTTGTTAATGGAAGGAAATTTTTATCGTCGTGAGAATCTTGCAGAATATACCAATGCCTTTACTGCATTGGAAAAACAGCAAAGTTGTATTAGTACTTTTGAAACACGGTTATCTCCTGAGGGGGAAATCGGTGCAGCATTTATCCAATTAAAAGAAAAAACTGTAGCAAGTTTGAAGAGTAAGAATAGCCTTGAAGCGTTAATGAAAAATATTGAAACCGAAGCTAAACAAATTATTACTTCTTCTCAGAATGCATTCAAAATATTGATTGCTTTGCTCAACGGTTTTATCGACGGTAATAAGAGCAGTGTATATGCACCGCTATTAAATTGGCTGATTATTCAAGGAAATGACAATGCAGACTTTAGAAAGCGTGTAGAAGGTGTAAAGAATTTATTACAGGAAGTAACAAGCATCCTGACGGAAGCTGATAAGATTGAAGCAGATTGGTAATACAGAATAGAAAAACCGTTTGCTTGACAAAAAAATATAGCAACATATACTCTATAAGGAGGAAAATATATGGCAGAATTTTTAAGTGACCGCAACTTTGAACTCTTTAAAAATTTAATATATAACGAAAGCGGTATCACTTTTTCTGTAACAAACCGATCCATTTTAGAAAGTCGTTTGAAAGATCGCTTACGAGAGAATAAAATGGACGATATTGATGCCTACTATAAAATTCTGACTTCAAATAAAGAAGAGCTGAAAATTATGTTGGATTCGGTTACCACCAATCTGACCCGTTTCTTCAGAAATCAACCTCATTTCGATGCTTTAACTCATTATGTTATTCCTGAAATTGTCAAGATAAAACAAGCTGCAGGACAAAAGCAGATTCATATTTGGAGTGCAGGGTGTTCCACCGGAGAAGAGCCGTATACGATTGCTATGATTATGAAGCGGCACTTACCTCCCGGGTTCACCGCTGATATTCTTGCTTCAGATCTGTCGTTTAAATCGTTGGTTGTCGGGAAACAAGGATTTTATCCGGAAAGCCGTGTAGTTGGGATTCCTGATGATTATCTTGCTCAGTATTTAACTAAACAGGGAAATGGTTATCAAATAAATCCTGAGATTATGCAAATGGTTAAGTTTGATTATCATAATTTAAAACATGATGCTAATAGGAATAATATTGATATTCTTTTTTGCCGTAATGTGATTATCTATTTTGACGAACCGGCACAACAGGCGGTTATTAATCGTTTCTGGGATGCGATGGCTCCTCATTCATTTCTTTTTATTGGACATTCAGAATCTTTATTCGGTATGGATACGAAATTTGAGTTTCTTAAAACCGAATGGGCTTGCTTGTACCAAAAAAATGTTAAGTAGAGTCCTTTATCGCTACAACTATGTATTGAAAAGGGCATATGAATTTTTAGTATATCTGCTGAAAATGCGGGAGGTTGTTTTAATATGGATGATATAAAAGTTTTAATAGTAGATGACTCGGCCTTGATGCGGAGTTTGATTGGAAAGATAATTGATGGGACACCCGGATTAACTGTCGCTGATAAAGCTATGAACGGGAGATTTGCCCTACAAAAATTGGAACGTGTTCAGCCTGATATTATTGTGCTTGATCTCGAAATGCCGGAAATGAATGGAATAGAGTTTTTGCGTGAGCGAAAAAGACTTAAGATTGATATTCCGGTCATCATTCTGTCCAGTATTGCAAAAGAGGGAGCCCGTATCACAATGGATTGTCTGGAACTTGGTGCCAGCGATTTTGTTACTAAGCCTTCCGGATCCGAATCGGCAAACTTAGCTACAGTTGCCAGTCAGCTTGTGGAATTTTTACAAGCGTATGGTCGGCAATATCAATTGAAAAAGCAATCTGTTGCCGGTATCAAGACTGCTTCAACTGCTCCTGCACCGCATTATATTCATACACCTCAGCTGCAAACAGCGCCTCAAACTCATACGGTTGCAAGTGGTACCTCAGCCTTTGCAGCACCTCCGGAAAAAGCTGAAAAACCGATGCAAGTTCGTCAACCGGGAAAACTTGAAATTATTGCAATCGGGATTTCTACCGGTGGACCGAATGCCTTGCGTGAAGTGTTTGCAGAATTAGATCCGAATCTTCCGCAGCCGATTGTCGTTGTACAGCATATGCCTCCGGGATTTACCTATGAATTTGCGAATAGTCTCAATAAGATATGTCCATTGGAAGTGAAAGAAGCTCAGGAAGGAGATCTTGTAAAGCCGGGGCGTATTCTTATTGCGCAGGGAGGAAAACACCTTTTAGTTGAAAAGAAACCTCTTGGCGTTATTGCTCATATCTCCGATGCGCCTCCTCAAAGCGGGCATCGTCCGAGTGCGGATGTGTTATTTGCTTCTGTAGCAGAACAGTTCCAAAACCGTGCACTTGGAATTATCATGACAGGTATGGGCAAGGACGGTGCTGCAAGTCTTACACGGTTGTATCAGGAAGGGTCCCGTACTATTGGGCAAGATGAAGCGTCTGCTATTGTATACGGTATGCCCCGTGTTGCTTATGAAATGGGCGGTGTAATGGAACAAGTTTCGTTAAGCAATATGGCTTCCGTTATCAATCGTTATGGAAGGGAGTTTGCCTAATAATGATACATAGATGAAGCATTCTAAATAGTATTTTTAGAACGCTCAAGAGTGTTAAGCAATGAGCGATGCTTTGCCGAAAGGTAAACTCGCTCGTTAATACGTCCGCCGCGACGAATGGTAGTTAGGGACGAAGCGATAGTTTAGCTGTTCAACGTGTACCTTCTATTTTTATGAAAAAGTTCTGACAGATGCTGTGTGCATGGTCTGAGATCGTATTTTTATCTTGAGTGACAAGCGTTATTACTGTGCTGCCGCTTTTAGGCGGTCGAGGCTTTCCGTACTAAGCTTGTCCCCGGCATTAATCCCTGCCCGTCCAAAGTAACCTTGCGCTACTTCAAGGGCATAGCGCACCGAATAAGTGCTGGCGGTAATGTCCAAGCTAAACGGCTGCATATCATAGATTTCTCGGATACGGCCTGTTGAATCGATAAAGGCAATGGAAAGCGGGTGCGGAGTATCCTTCATCCAAAACCGTAATTTTTCATCTCGTTTAAAAACAAAAATCATACCGGTACCGTCCGGTATCTCATTTCGCTGCATAAAACCACGCTGCTGCTCTTGGGCGGTTACTGCGGTTTCGACATCAATGGGAATAGCCGTTTTTGCATTTTTTGATTCGATAAAGATAGTTATGGATGGGGCTTTCGGTCTTTCTGCATTGCTGCAAGATACGGCGGCCACTGTGAAGAGAAGAAGGCATAAAAGTACTGCCCGATATCTGAAGTTCTGTCGTAGAGAATCAAAACACATGATAATGGTTCCTGCCTTTAAAATCCGTCGATAAAGTTTTGGCGGTTTGTTTCGGCTGTGGCTTTCTCGGTAGTGCTTTGAGAAAGCAATTCATTGAATACCGTAAGATCGATATATTTTACGATAAGCGGCCGCTCGATAACAACACGGGTATGTTCATCTTCCCACACAGCCCGCTGTGGGTTGATTGAGACCGGTTCACCGTATTTTTCACAAAATTTGGAATAAACCGAATAGTAATCGACCGTATCGGTATTTAGTTTAAAGATCATTGTATAGAGATTATCTTTATAAAACTGAAACCATGACCTACTGATAAAGTACGAACCTGCCGATTCGATAAGGCTTCTATTTTCTGTCAGCAGCAATGAAACATCCCTTTCGCCGCGGTATCCGAACACAGTATCTTGTTTAAGAGCCTCTTTTACCGCATCGATATTCATGCCAAGCGCGATGCTGCGGTATTCGGCCGGTAATGCGTTTTTTTCTTGTTTTTCGTTTGTTCTCGTTGGCGGCTTTGCCTGTTGTCCGGCAGGTGCTTGAGTTGTATGGACGGATTGTGCCGCCGCCGGCGGTGAAGAAGATTCTGCTGCTGTTAAAGGTACTACAGCGGTAGCAAAAAACAAAACAGCCGTACATAAAAGATATTTCATCTTATACCCTCATGGTGTCCTTATATATTAACGGACAGGTTTTCCGCGGTAGGTCGGTTCATTGGCACGGGATTGCTTGCGAGCTTGTTCAATTTCCTGCATCTTTTTAAAGTACGCGGTCTGCTTCGACAGCTCAAGTGTATCGGTGATAATGATGCTGTCGTCGGTACTGCGCACAATCGGTGTCATTAAAAACTCAGCAATCGCTTGTGCGACCTGTTCTTTAGGAATACTGCACATTTTTGCAAGCTCCGCAGGACCGAACAAAAAGGTGTGCTGCTTGCCTGATCCAGGTTGTATCCGCAGCTTTTCAAGTTGAATGCTCAGCATATCGTACATCTTTTCAAGCGGAACAGGAATGAGCGTATTTGCAAGCTGCTTGTACATCGCCCAAATACGATCCGCAAGGGTAGTAGTTAAGCGGGCAATCAGTTGGGGTTGAGTTGCAACCATTTGGTTGAAGTTTTGCCGATTTACCGCTAAAAGTTGACACTCTTCTGCAGCGGTAATAGCTGTCGCTGACCGCGGTTTATTCTCAAGCAATGCCATTTCGCCGAACATATCACCTTCTCTGAGGACTGCAAGCAATACTTCGCTATTATCTACAATCTTGGAAATTTTTACTCGGCCTTTTTGGATGATATATAATTCGGTTCCCGATTGGCATTCGCAGAAGACCATTGATTCGCGGTTATACACCCGAACCATCTGCTTAGTGTCCGGTTCGAGCATTTCAATCGGTGCTTTCACACCGGTTGACTTTATCGCCATAAAGCGTTTCCGCGCCGTTTCGGCAAATTGTCCGTCCGGTTTTTCTTTTAGATAATGATAATAAGCATACAACGCAAGCTCAAATTTTGACATTTTAAGATAGTATTCACCGATGGTAAAAAGATGGGAGATATCAGTTTCAATATTACGCTTAAGGGTAATTCGGGTAAGCGCTTCATCCAAATACCGCATCTTTTTACTAAAAGAATAGATAATCTTCATTGCAATCGGAGTGTTTTTTTCGATCAGTTCAGGGAACTGTGCATAGTGTACGGCAATAAGCACTACATCGGTAACCGCAATAGCCGTTTCAATCTGACTATGATGTGCCATACAGGCAACAACCCCTAAAAAGTCGCCCGGTCCGAGGAGATTTCCCTCTTCTTCCGCTACAACCTCTTTTTGCTTTGCAATTTGTACTTGACCGCTTTGGATAATATAAAAACGGTCGGTATCGGATTTCCCTTCAATGAGGATATAAGACCCACGTTTAAAATTTACAAAAGATAGTTGAAGCACTTTATTACCCTCTTATTTTTTTTGCTTGTCATTAGGCCTGTCCGATAACTTCGTTGTCGAACAGGTTTATTATAATACCAGGCTGTTGCAATATACGTAAGCCCCTTTATCCGGCAAAAATGATCTCCGGTTCAAGTTCAAAACCGGTTCTATCTTTCACCTGTCTTTGAACTGCCTCAATGAGTTCCACAATATCCCGTGCAGTTGCGGAACCGGTATTCACAATAAAATTCCCATGCCACGGCGCCACCTGGGCGTCTCCTATTCGCAGACCGCGTAAGCCGGCCTCATCTATCAGCTGACCGGATGGTTTTCCGAATGCATGATTATTTTTAAACACGCTCCCTGCCGAAGGGAGTTTAAAGTGTCCCTTCGACGTTCTGTCCGTAATGCGGCTCTCCATTATGTTACGGATGAGTATCGCATCTCCTTGTTCAACTCCAAACGTTGCGGAAACAATTACCGGTCGGTTACCATCAATCGCTGCGTATCGTTTATTTGACGGTTGAAACGGCGATTGTTTATAGCCCCAATCTTCTTTACGGCAATTATATTCCTGCAATGTGCAGCCTTTTTCAGAAAAATACAACGCCGATACGGAAAATAATACATCGGAAATCGATTTTTCGTAACAACGGGCGTTCATAAAGACTGCCCCTCCCACCGTTCCGGGAAGCCCGGCAAAATCTTCCAACCCGGTAAGGCCGTGCTCCGCGCAGAATTCCGTTAGATCTTGCACGAGCGATCCGGCTTCCGCTTGAACAAACAGGTGGCCTGCAGATTCCACCAGCAGGATTTTATTTAATCTACAGGTATGGATAACGGCTCCCCGTATTCCTTCATCCGGAATTAACAGGTTGCTGCCACCGCCTAATAGTATTGCCGGTATGCGTTCCGCATGAATAAACGTCAGTGCCGCTGCCAATTCATCCTGAGATGAAGGCCTAATATATATATCGGCATTTCCACCGATTTTGAAACTCGTAAATGAACTCAATTTTACGTTTTTTTGTATTATATCACAGAATTTAACAGGGAAACTGTTTTTTTTCTCTTTTTCTCCTAGATTAAACATACTAAAACACTATATACTATCAGCGGTATTTATAAAAGACTTGTCTTTTGAAAATATACGGCGCATCTGCGTTGTCGCGCAACGTATCAGAACCGCCATGGACGGCGGTGGGTGCAAGCAGTAGCAAGTTTTTCGTTAGAAAAACTTGTCGTTAAAAAACGTACACGGATGTACGTTTTTTAACAGGCTATTTTCAAAAGGCTTACGGAAAATGTATTTTCAGAAATGGCAAGAAAAATACCAATTGGTTATCATACAGGAGATTTTTTTATGAGTTTACGCATATATAACACATTGGGGCATAAAATAGAGGACTTTGTGCCGGTTGATCCGAAAAAGGTGGGCTTCTACGGTTGCGGTCCGACTGTATATAACTATGCGCATATCGGTAACTTGCGGGCGTATGTATTCCAAGATACGCTGTCGCGCCTGCTGCGTTTTTTAGGGTATCCGGTAACCCATGTGATGAATATAACCGATATCGGTCATCTTTCGGGAGACGCCGATGACGGTGAAGATAAGATGGTTAAGACAGCGAAGGAGCGCGGACAGAGTGTGTTGGAGATTGCCGATTTTTACACTCAAGCGTTCTTTAAGGATACCGAACGGCTTAACATCCGCCGTCCCGATGTCGTATGCAAGGCCACCGAACATGTATCCGATATGATAGAGCTGATCAAACGGATTGAAGCGAATGGACACACGTATTCGGCAGGCGGGAATCTCTACTATGATATTATGACCTTTCCAAAATATGGAGAACTTGCGTCGATTAATCTTGAAGACCTCAAGGCAGGCGCACGCATCGAAGTGGATGAAAATAAGCGGAATCCGCATGATTTTGTGCTCTGGTTTACCAAGAGCAAGTTTGAAAATCAAGCTCTAGTGTGGGATTCTCCGTGGGGTAGGGGATATCCGGGCTGGCATATCGAGTGTTCCGCCATGAGTATGAAGTATCTAGGCGAGCAGTTTGATATTCATACGGGCGGTATCGATCATATCCGTATTCACCATACAAACGAGATAGCCCAGTCGGAAGGGGCAACCGGCAAAAAATGGGTAAAATATTGGCTCCATAACGAATTTTTGGTGATGAACAAGGGGAAAATGTCCAAGTCTACCGGCGATTTTATCACCTTAGATAAGGTGATTGAGGCGGGGTATGCGCCGCTCGATTACCGTTTCCTGTTGCTGGGTGGACATTACCGCAGTCAGCTTACCTTTTCGTGGGAAGCGATGGAAACGGCAAAGAATGCGCGTAAAAACCTTGAACAAAGGATTTCCAATCTGCTGACTGAAGCAAAAACGTTTCCCGATTTCCCCTGTGGCGGTCTAACAGCCGAACAATCGATTGCGCTGCTCCATACCGAAAAAGCACGCGGTTGTTTTACGGACTTTGTGCATGCGCTTGAAGAAGATATTTCGACACCGCGTGCACTTTCCGTGCTGCAGCTGGCCGTTAAAGATAAGGAGCTCGATGCAAGTGAAGCTGTTACGTTAATTCGTATTTTCGATACGGTACTTGCCTTACATTTAATAGAAGAAGCAGAAGCGCTTCATACCGGCACCGAATCAGTCGATAATGCAGAAGAAATCGAACGCTTGGTTGCTGAACGGACGGAAGCGAAAAAGAATAAAGACTTTAAACGGGCGGATGAAATCCGTAACGTGCTGAAAGATCGTGGAATTGCTTTAGAAGATACGGCAAACGGAACGCTGTGGCGTAAGATGTAACCTTTGGGAGACTGAGTTGTTTGATGAATTAGCGCCGTTAGATGCGCTTTCCGATAAGGATTTTAAAACCATTTATGATGCGGTAATACCGGCACTGTACAAGGTTGCCTATAATGTTGTACGGGAAGAAGATGCTGCTGAAGACCTGTGCCATGATGCGCTGATTAAGATGACGGAAAAGGAGATGAAATTTCCGTCGTTAAATGATGCAAAGTATTGGCTTATCAGAGTGGTAAAAAATGCAGCGCTGAACTATGCGAAACGGCGAGTGCTGGAGCGGAAAGTATATACGCGTGCCTTTAAAGAAGATCAGCGTAAAATAGACTCCGGTGAGACTGCGCTCTTGAAAGATGAAACAATTCAAGATGTACAGCATGCATTGGAGCAATTGCCTGAAAAACTGCGGATAGCACTACAGCTTCGTGAATATACCGAGTTGAATTATAAGGAGATTGGACGTATCCTTGGTATTAGCGAAGGAAATGTGAAAGTCCGTATTTTCCGTGCACGGGAATATTTAGCAAAAGTTATAGGAGAAGATAATGTCTACATGCCCTAATAAAGATCTTTTGTCTGCTTATATCGACGGTGAAATTCTGTTCCCTTGGAAAGGAACAATAGAACAGCATTTACAGCAATGTGCTACATGCAAAAAAATATACGGTCAATATATGATGGTGCACCGTTATATGCAAAAACCAACGGCCGAAGCGGAGTTTGATGCGGGGGATTCTTTTGCTAAATTGCTTGAAAAGCGAAATGCCGTATTACAGAATAAATCGCAAACCCAAAAACGGCGATGGGCATTAAGCTCAGGTGAACGGTGGTTTTCGTCTTCCATTCGCATTCCTGTTTCTGCCGCCGCAGCCGCTATTCTGGTTTTTGTCTTTTTGCCGCTTATATTATTCTTCAAAGTAGAACATACTATCAATTCAGTTGCTGCGGCTCAGTCTTCTTTTACTCCGATTATTCCCGTTTCGCTTGAGAAACAAAAGCCTATTACCGAGATAGATTACGGCATTACCCAAACAAGCGGTACTCAAAACTATGCCGTATCGACTAAAGCAGTGAATACTAATGCTAAGTTCTTTACGGTCGGTGAATTTACCCGTTTGTATTCAAAAGATGAAAATTTATTTCAGCCGGTTGAATCTACAGTCGATCTTAAAATTTCTTCTTCGTCGTTTCCGCTTTCATCGGAGTATCAATCGCTTTATATCATCGCTGATCCCAATATAAGAATAAGCAATCGATGAAGCTTTTTTATCTCATAAGAAAGTATCCCTTTTTTCGCTTTCTTATTTTTTCATTTGTTATCGGCGGTATAGTAGCCGGTATTATTTTCTTTTCTCGATCTACCATTCGTTCCAATGTTATTACAGCCGTGTCTCCTCAAGTGACCGTGCCGGGTGAACGCGTTACTGTAGCAGGTAAGAATTTTGGACAGCCTTCAATCCATTCGTGGCTTATGATCGGCAATGACAGAATTAAATCCGACCGGTGTATTGAATGGACTGATACGAGGATCGTTTTTGAAGCACCTGATACTCTCTATGAAGATATGCTGTACGTAGTGACTAAGAATAAGCAAGGAAATGCAGTCATGTTGGTGAATCAGACTGTTTTTCCGGTTAGTTCAAAACGTACCGCAGACGAAAATCTTCCGTTTATCGACTCTTTGGAGACCGATTCGGGCAATGTGGGGGATCTGATTTCCATTCACGGCAAAAACTTCGGTCATGCGCGTAATAATTCGGTTGTACTATTTACAGGAATGCAGAATGCCATTTACGCACAAAATACTGCAAAAGAAGCGGTGTTGACCGGGGCCGAATGCAGCGAATCGGATTTTGATTACGAATTTTGGAGCGATCGTGAGTTGCGGATACGGGTACCCGATGCCGCGGATACGGGAAATGTCGTGATTATTACCGAAGCGGGGATGAGTAATCCTGTAGCGTTCCGGTTGAAAAACAAATACGGTACAAAAACCTATACGAATACGAGGACATATCGTCTTGTTTCCGAAGTTGAAATTTCCGATTTTCTGGCAGAGACGCCGAATACCTTCTTTTTGCAGATACCGTTGCCGCAAAAAATGGAAACACAGCGTACCGTTACTATTAATTCCGTCCAACCGGAGCCGTTTGTACCCTCATATCAGGGTGCGAGTATTTACCGTTTTCATAATGTTGAATCCGGCAGTAAAATACAGATCCGGCAGGAATACAGCGTATCCCGCAGTATAGTTGAAACGAATGTTAATGTTGCGTCTCTCAGGAGGACGGAGCAAAATAATCCGCTTTTGTATGCCGCATATACCGAATCAGATGATTTCCTTCCTGCCGATAACGCAGTAATTAAAAAGATATGCCGGCAGATTGTCGGCTCTGAAACGAACCCTTATAATAAAGCACGGCGTATCTACACCTTTTTAACCTCCGAGATAAAAGCACGGGAAAGCAGCGCGGCAGATGCAGGACGATCTATTCTTACTGCCTTGGAAGAGAAAAACGGCAGTGCCTATGATCTTGCATTGCTGTTTTGTACGCTTGCCCGCGCTGCGGGGGTGCCGGCTATTCCGGCGGCCGGACTATTGGTTGATCAGGAGCAGAAAGCTGTGCTGCATTGGTGGGCAGCATTCTATATAAACGGTTTCGGCTGGGTTCCCGTTGATCCTGCCCTTGCGTCCGGCATTCCTTTTGATACCGGTATCGCTGATAAGGGAAGATGGTATTTCGGTAATTTGGATGCCTATCACATTGCGTTTTCTCGTGGGTATCAAAATCAAGCACCAATGCTGCCGAACGGTAAAACGACGGAAAAAGTTCGGAGCTATGCCTTTCGGTCTATTTGGGAAGAAGCAACGCCGAATATCAGCGGCTACAGTGCACTCTGGCGGATCCCGAAGATAACAGGCGTATACTAAAAAGAATTGCATTTTTTTAAATTAATTATTACATTATAAAGTGAAAAACAGCCTGTAAATGGGCGGTAACTGATAGTGTTTTTTACTTGTTTTATGATCTAAAGTAAACTTCCAATGTGAATGAGGAGGATCTTCATGGTACGTGTTTTATCGGTAGGCGGATCAATTGTGGTGCCTCAACAGCCTGATGAAGCCTTTTTACGGGATTTTGCCGCCCATATACGCAGATGGCTCAGTGTGTCGGCAGAGAGAAAACTGATTTTAGTTGTCGGTGGCGGCGGTCCCGCCCGAATGTATCAGCAAGCATATAAAAATATTACAGATAATACGCCTTCAAATGATGAGGCCGATTGGATCGGTATTATGGCGACACGGCTTAATGCGCAGCTCTTAAAAGCTATTTTTTTGGATATATGTCCTAATCCCGTTGTATACGACCCTACGGCTGTGGAGCTTTTTTCCGGGCAGATATTGATAGCAGCGGGCTGGAAGCCGGGCTTTTCCACCGATAACGATGCTGTTTTATTGGCGGAGCGTTTTTCTGCAAAGCAGGTTATCAATCTTTCCAATATCGAGAAAGTATACACTGACGATCCTAAGAAAAATCCTGATGCAAAACCGATTGATTCGATTTCGTGGGAGCAATTTATTCGGCTCGTTGGTACGGAATGGGTTCCCGGCAAAAATGTGCCGTTTGATCCGGTCGCAAGCCTGCGTGCTCAAAAAGCGGGGATACAGGTAATCTGCGCCGGCGGTACTGATTTGAATAATCTTGATAATATATTAAACGACTGTCCCTTTAAAGGCACGACAATAGGCTAGACGTATGGATTATTATGAGGTTCTGGGAGTTTCGAAAACTGCTTCCGATGAAGAAATAAAAAAAGCATACCGCGCAAAGGCGTTGCAATATCATCCCGATAAAAATCAGGGAAATGCAGCCGCCGAAGAAATGTTCAAAAAGATAAATGAAGCATATTCCGTATTGTCCGATTCCAAGAAACGCGCCGATTATGACCTCGGCGGTACCGCATCGCAGCAATACGGAGCCTATACACAACAGTATGCACGGCAAAATCCTTTTACCTATAACCCGTTCGCAGAAGAAGATGATGATCCGATGTTCGGTCAATCGTATCACTGGACGTTTTACCATTCGCCACAGCAGGAAAACGAACCGGTTTCACGGCGCAGAGGATTGAGCGCTTTACTCGCCGGTATCTTATATCTATGGTTGGGCTTGTTAAGCTTCCGTGTGATATACCTCTTCGGCTTTTTAGGTCTTTTTATCGGTGTGCCGTTGCTGGTGAAAGGTGTTAAAAACCTGAAAATAGCATTTGTGTCATTTTTTAAAAGCAGTTAGCGTTCGCGGAAAATAATTCTTCCTCTGTTAAGGTCGTAGGGAGAGAGCGCAACCTTTACGCTGTCGCCGGGAACAATGCGGATAAAATGTTTGCGCATCTTTCCCGATAAATGCGCTAAAATGACATGACCGTTTTTTAATTCAACACGAAACATCGTATTGGGAAGGGATTCTTTAACTATTCCTTCAACTTCAATTGCTTCTTCTTTAGCCACAATTCCTCCAAAAAAAACACTTGCTTTTTTATTGAAATAACGCGTATAATTGTAGAGTCTATTCATTAGTTTGTCAACTAATGGAAAGGGGCATAAAAAGAAAGGAGTTATAAAAAATAGATGGAAAAAGAGTTTTATCAAGAGATGAAGCAATCGCTGCATGAGCGCCGTGCCGAAATTATCAAAACGTTTGTAGCAAACCATGAAAGTTTCAAACAGATTATTGAATCGGTCGATCCTAAAGATTTCGGCGATATCGCTTCGGAAGATACCGATCGGAAGATGCTGGAAAGCATGAATGAAAAAGATGCCAAACGGATGCAGTTAATTGAATCCGCTCTTGCCCGTCTCGAACAAGGTAAGTATGGCAAGTGCATCAAGTGTGCAAAAAAAATACCGGAAGACCGGCTGCGGGCGATCCCTTATGCATTGATGTGTATCGATTGTCAATCTGAAACCGAACGAAAAAAACGCTAACCCATACAAGGGGAGATACAATGCAAAGAGTTTTTTTATTCATCGCGGGCGGATTTGAAGAAGTCGAAGCGATTACGCCGCTCGATTACTTGCGCCGCTGCGGAGCCGATTTGACGTTGGTTGGAGTCGGTGCAAAAATTATTCGCTCGTCACGCGGACTGGCCGTTACCTGCGATCTTGCCTTATCCGAACTGATCGGAGACGGTGCAGACGCAAAAAAAAATGCCGAGCAGTTGGCAGCAGATACCGTATTGGCAATACTGCCGGGCGGTCTTCCAAACAGTCGTACACTCAGTGAAAGTACTGATCTTCGTTTTTTTATAACCGAGACGGCAAAACACGGGGGATTTGTTGCAGCAATTTGCGCGGCTCCGGCGCTTGCGCTCGGCGAATGGGGTTTGCTTGACGGGAAACAATTTACCTGCTATCCGGGCATGGGAGAAGATTTATCGACAAAACCCGTGACGGGCGCGCGGGTTATTCGGGACGGTCAATTTATTACTGCCTGCGGAGCCGGAGCCGCCGAAGAATTCGCTTTTGCCTTGGCGGATGCCTTGTACGGCGAAAAGAAACTTGCTGAGCTGAAAAGCTCAATCGTCGCCCGGTAGTACGTACGTATTGATAGTATAATGAAGATAAACGGTTATCAAGATTGGAAAGAAGCGATGCTGTTCCTTCCTGAACGGACGTTTTTTCTCTTAGTGCGTCTGTATCTCGGGGAAATTAAAACGCCTTTTAATAAGCAGCGTCTTGTAGAGAGCCTTGGCGGATTTTTATCGAAGCCGGAGACACAGCGGACGATGGTAGAAAGCCTTGACCGCCTCGACCTGCTGATTTTAACAGCCGTTCATACGCTGCCGGTGGCCAACCGCGGCGCATTGCTGATATTTTTATCTTCTGAAACTGCATTACAAACGCGGCTGACCAATCTGGAAGAGCGGCTTATTCTCTATCGGGATAGTTATACCGATGATTACGATCGAGTAATAAACAACTACAAGATTAATCCTTTTTTGTATAAAGCCGTCGAACCTTTGTTGGATTCGCGCTCGCTTTTTTTACCTCAGCAGGAAAAGGAGCCTCAGAGTGAGGCAACGCTTTGCGATGATATCGTATTGGCGGGACTCTACACCTTTTTTCTCAAAGAACCCGATGTGCTTAAAATGAATGGTACTTTTAAAGTGAGAGCCGAAAAGCAGCTTAAAGTGATTTTTCAAGATACGGCAACGGATATCGGCGCTTTTAAAACGCTCTGTACCGGCTTAGAAAATCTCGGTTTGCTGATACGGAAGGATGTAAGCCTTATTCCTCAGCAAGGGCGATGGGAGGAGTTTTTTAAGCAAAAGCCGTTTGACAGAAAGATGTATATTGTTGCCGCAATGTATGGTCATGTACGCCGTGATAGTATGCAAAAAAGGGCACAGTTTTTTTCGGATTTTTTGACCTCCCTTGATCCTCGCGGATTGTATGATGATATTGCGTTGAAACGTTTTTTCGATTTTTTATATATGCGTTTATATGTCGAAACAACCGGAGATGCCTCGATTTTCCCTGATATGATGAGTGAGGATGAACTGCGTATGATCGATACGCTCAAAGCGCTCAAGTTTTTACTGCCGGTTGGAGACTATTGGCAGTTGAATGCTGCCTCTTTTAATCAAGAATCGGTAGAGCAGCGGTTGATTGCCGCTCCTTCATTTGAGATAACGCTGTTGCCCTTTACGGCTCTTGGGCGGATATTTCCGGTACTGAGCTGCATGGAACCGGTATCTATTTTGACAACCGGCCGGTTTAGTATCACACGGACAGCCTGTTTGCGTTGTTTTGAGCGGTGCAGCACCGATAAAGCGTTGATCGCCTTACTGGAGGAAGCTTCCGGAGGGACGCTTCCTCAAAATATAAAGGTAAGTATTTCCGAATGGTATTTGCAGTGTACCGCCGTCGGTTTATACTACGGATTTGTGATAACCGTTGCAGAAGACAAACGGAAGCTTTTTAAGCAAAATGCCGGGCTGCAGGATATCATCTATAAGGAGTTAGCCGACGGTGTATATCTGATAAAGCAAATGGATTTGGATTCGGTTCGCACGATGGTCAAGTCTGCCGGTTTAGATGTAACTTTTTATACTACAGGTTCTACAGACCGTTATACTGCTACCGGATTTTCTTCTATTGAAAATCGGCATTCTGTGCTTGATAATTTTGATAAAAAAGCAAAAAAACAGCATACGGCGCAATGTAAACAGGAAAAAAACTATTCTGAGCATATTCGGGAGCTGCAAGCTGTTGTAGATACGATGCCCATCGATCAGTATAATAAACAAAGCTTAAAAGAAAAAATTGCGAAAAAGCTGATTATCACCAAAGAGCAGCTATATGGAGCGCCGGCTGACAACGAAGTCCGGGAGGTTTCCGGGCTTGATTTTTTAGGCAAAATCCACCTTGCAGAAACTGCGATTACCGATAACAGCCGTTTGGAGGTGTCTATCGATGGTGCTTCCGGACGGCGGACAATTACCGGTATTCCTATTACAATTGAAAAAACGGATCATGATGCGGTATTGGTGATGCAGGGAGAAAATGCTCCATACAAAGAAAAAATTTCGATTGCCGGTATCGTAAAGATGAGAGCATTCCGCAGTTCATTGTTTTCGTAATGCTGATGTCCGGTTCAAACTTTTGAAAAAAAATCCGATATTGTAATCGAGATATTGGGTTTTCTTGCGGAACGAGGAGGGTTTAAGACGATGGGGGCATCGTTTATATTAGCGCCGTCTTTATTGAGTGCAGACTTTTCACGGCTTGCTGAAGAATTACAGTTTATTGAAGCAAACGGAGGGCAATGGGTGCATCTTGATGTGATGGACGGCGCCTTTGTACCGAATTTAACATTCGGCGCTCCCGTTGTACGCAGCTTGCGGCGTAAGAGCACTCTTCCTTTTGACGTGCATTTGATGGTTGCCCGTCCTCAAGATTTTGTAAAAGATTTTGCGGCGGCTGGTGCCGATTATTTTACGTTTCATATTGAAGCGGCAATACATGCCCATCGGCTTATTACGGAAATCCGCGCGGCGGGTATGAAGCCCGGCGTGAGTATCGTACCGTCAACCCCTGTACATCTTTTGGATGAGGTGTTACCCTTGGTCGATCTTGTGTTGGTGATGACGGTTAATCCGGGCTTTGGCGGACAAACGATGATCCCCCACTGTCTCGGTAAAATTGAGAAATTGTGTGAGTACCGTAAAAAATACGGTTATCGCTATTTGATTTCGGTTGACGGCGGCGTCAATGCGGAAACGCTTCCTGCTGTATGTAATGCAGGTGCCGATGTTGTCGTTTCGGGATCATCTTTTTTTTCCGGAGAGATAAAGAAATGAAAAAAAATTAGTATTGGTTTATCTTGTGTGTTTTGGTATATGCAGCCTTTTTGCAGGCAACGATGACTTACTGGCCGGTCTTGATGCGTATAGCCGCGGTGAGTGGACTGCTGCTGTGGAATCATTAGAACGGGTGATTACTACGGCAGAACCGAACGACCGTACTGAGGCGCTCTATTGGCTCGTAATGTCCGAAACTTCTGCACAAAACTATGAGCGTGCATTGGAGTATGCCGATGCGTTTTTGGAAGCAGCCCCTGAGGATGAACGTGCCGCCGAGGTGAGCTATCAAAAAGGACGGCTTTTACATCTGTCGGGCTGCTATGATGCATCATCGGAGAACTTCTATGAATTTATTGAAAAGTATCCCGACCATCCTAAGATTCCGTCCGCTCATTATTGGATAGGGGAAAATTTTTACGCAGCGGGGAATCACGCCGAAGCCCGCAAAATTTTTAACGACGTTGTAGTAAATTATCCGCAGTCGGGAAAAGTAAACGAGGCACGATATAAAATCGTACTTATCGATCAACAGGCGGTTCGGGAGGAACTTTTGCGGATGGCGAGCGAAACCCATTCCGCATCGGCAGAGGCTGAAAAAATATCTGAATCCACCGAACCGGAGCCGAAATCCGATAAAGCCGCCCCGAAATCCTATGAAGCAAGTGCCTCGATTGCGTCAGACAGCACGGACAGCAATACCGCAGATGCACTGATTACGGATGAAGCTGTTATAACGGTTGCTGGAGATACTCCCGATACTACCGCGGATGCCGGCAAACCCGATACAACCGAGACAGCGGTTGCATCAGCCGAGCGTACGGAAGCTGCACCGGTTGCGGAGGCTGCACCAGTTGTGGATGCTGCTCCGTTACCGGAAGAAGAAAAGCAGACCGAATACTTTACCGGCCGCTTAGCGGCATTGGAGAAAAAAATCAATGAAATTTCCGCAACGCTTTCTCTGATTGTTGAAGAACAAGAAAATCAGCGTATACGGGAACAGCAGCAACAAAAAGAACAAAAAGAAGCAGAACGGCAGAAACTTGAAAGACGTCGTCAGGAATTGGCAGAGCTGATGGCTCGTACCAAGACCTTGGAAAAACTTTATGAACAGCGTACAAAAGGAGCAAAATAATGCAGATACTCAATAAAAAGATGATTCTATTGTGCCTCTCGGTATGGTTGCTGAGCGGATTATTTGCAGCGGAAAATACAGTCGAAATGGTCAGTGATCCGCTCAAGCTGGTTATTTACCCTAATACTGGTAATTTCTGTTTATATCATTCGAAGGCCGAAGATGCACGCTCGTATGAGCCGCTGTATGATGACCGCTCTCAATCTTCCGTGAATCTTTATTCAGTGCTCTTTAATGGAGAGATACACCATCTCAATAATAAAAGCGGGAAGAAAATTATTATTAGCCAGTCAAAAAATGAGATAACGGTTATGTTCCAGATCAGTATGGACTTTTTGGCGACGCAGACGTTTTCATTTGTACCTTCAAAACAGCGGTCAACGGGGAAGCTCTTAAAGGTCGTAACCGAAATTCAAAACATTTCGGGAGATATTGCCGATATCGGTTTAAAGGCGTTATTTGACACGTCGTTGGGTGAAAAGAATCTTGTTCCGCTGTATACGGACTTACGCAGCGAAATCGGAGCGGAACTGATGCTGCAGCCTGTATTGGAAAAAGATTCCGTTATCTTTTCTGCGGATAGAGGATATGCCTGCCTCTTCTTCTTACGAAATGAATATGCGACAGTACCTACATCCGTATATATTGCAAATTGGGAGCGGCTGGTAACAAAGAAGTGGCTGCCTTCTTATGTAAACGGTAGATCCTTCCGTAAGTATGCATTTTCCGATCCCGGGCTTTTATACGTATGGTCTGAAAAGAAGATTCTTTATAAAGAGACGTTCAGTGTTACAAATTGCATCGGTTTTTACGATTACCGGAGTACAGCTGATAGCGTAACGGCATATTCGGCGTATACTCAACAGGTAGCGGGAGAGACGGTTGTGCCCGTTGCAGCACCGGTTATTAGCAAGCCTACCGTTACTACCGTTTACCGGGCTGCTCCCATAACTCAACCGGCTGCTCCTAACACACAGCCGGCGGATAGTTCTGTTTCTTCGGCATCTGCAGAGCAGTCTGCTGCCGTTCAAGCCGCCGAACAGAATCCACCGGTAAAACCGGAAGAACCTAAAAAAGATTACCGGTATGTGCAGGAGCTGTTGGATAAAATTGCGGAGCTTGAAAAATCGTCCGACTCATTATCCATGGAAGAGATTGCAAAATTACGTATAGAAGTAGATAACGCAATAGAGGCTATGCAGGAACAATAATGCCGTCATCGATTCTTGAACAAGCAAAAAAACAATTTGCGAAGGGGAATTATCAACAGGTCATTAACTTATTGGAACCGCACGTTACGCAATACGTTGTGTCGGGCGATACCAAAGATGTCGTGTATAATGCTTCATTTAACAAATCGTTTCCTTTTTATTTGTATTTAGGACTTGCTTGTTTACATGCCGGGGATATCGGCGGTGCCGTTGATTATTTGACCTGTGCGCGGCGTATTAAAATGACTGATCCCGATTTGCTGTGTGCGCAGGCCGTGCTGTTTTTACGGCGCGGTGATACTGCTCGTGCGATCGACTATTATTTGGAAGCCATTGAGTATAATCCTAACCATGAATTGGCACGCAGCGGGTTGGAGTTTATTCGAACTCATAATACGCCGGAGGCAATAGGAGACGCCGTTCAATCGGGCGAAATAAAGAAGTTTTATCCCCGCCCCGGTGTGCAGGCCTATATCAAAAAAAGAATAATCTTGTTTGCCTGCTTTGTAGCTGCAGTGTTTATTGCGGCGATTGCAGTAACGATATTGATAAAATATCCGCTGTCAATACGGACTCGGAATAATAATAGAGCCGACCTTTCGGCGTTCACATTGCTGTCGGATGAAAAAGCGCGTCCGATTGATACGGGCGGAACGTATCGGTATACGCTTTCTGAAAAAGAGGTACTTGCGGCATATCGGAATGCACAGAAATATTTTCAGGATTCACGGGATAACCTTGCTCAAATTGAAGTTAACCGGATTTTGTCTTCAAATGCCGCTCATTCGATTAAACAAAAAGCTCGATTGTTGATGGACTATTTTGCAACACCGGGCTTCGATACTGTTCGGGATATTCCTACCTACAGCGATGTGCGGGCTGATATTCCGCTCTATCTTGATTGCTGGACAATTTGGTCGGGGCGGGCAACAAATATACAATCGGGTGGGGACAATACGAGTTTCGATCTTTTGGTAGGGTATAGCGAGCGCATTCAGCTGGAAGGTGTTGTCCCTATCTTTTGTAATTTTTCGGTCAGGATAGATTCTGAGCGCCCGATAGAAGTATTAGGGAAAATTCAGCAGCGGGGCGGTATCCTTTTTTTAAAAGCTGCCGGTATTCATCAAAGCCAAGTACCGGAAAACAAACGCTGATTGGAGAAAATATGTATACGGCGGAAAAAGTACGGATAGGCGGCAAGGGCAGCGTTCGGAGTATTGAGCTTGGCGGAGATAGTCCTATTGCTATCCAGACTATGTGGAAACAGCCGCTGAGCGGAGATACCTTGCAGGAGACGGCACGGAAAATTGCCGAATTGGAGCAGCTCGGTTGTGATATTCTCCGGTTTGCCGTACCGGATTCCGAAAGTGCCGAAGCGTTTGTCAAGCTTACCGGAATGACGCCGATGCCGCTTGTTGCCGATATTCACTTTGACTATCGACTTGCGTTGCGCTGTATGGACGGCTGTGCTGCAAAAATACGTATCAATCCGGGAAATATCGGAACGGAAGATCGGGTAAGCGCGGTCATTAAAAAAGCACAGGATACCGGTACCGTACTCCGCATCGGTGTCAACAGCGGCTCTCTCCCCGCCGATATACGGAACCGTATGGAGCAGGAAATCCGCGAAGGACGCAATGCAGAGGAGGCGAGGGCAGCCGCATTGGTTGCCGGGGCGCAGCGGGAAGCGGCGCTTTTCGATAAACACGGCTTTACGCAGTACCTTGTGTCGATGAAAGCCTCATCCGTAAACGAAACGATTATTGCCAATGAACTGTTTGCTGCCGAGTCCGCTGCGCCGCTCCATTTAGGTGTTACGGAGGCGGGGCCTTTGGTTTCGGGCATTGTCAAAAGTACGCTCGCATTTTCAAAGCTGCTTGGACGGAATATCGGCGCTACCGTGCGGGTAAGTCTTTCCGATACTATGGAAAATGAGGTTATTGCAGCGCGGGAAATTTTGACGGAATGCGGTAAACGGAAAGGCGGTATCAGGTTGGTGTCGTGTCCGCGCTGCGGCCGTAACGGTTTTGATGTTCACGGGTTCGTTGCACGCTGGCAGCACCGGCTTTTTGCTGAGAAGAAAGACTTGACTGTTGCGGTGATGGGATGTGTTGTCAACGGGCCGGGCGAGGGAAAATTTGCCGATATCGGGATTACCGGTGCGGAAAACGTTATCCTGTTGTTTAAGCGGGGCGTTATCGTTCAGCGTATCGATATACAAGGCTTGACGGAAATGGAAAAAAATACGGTTGTCGATGCAGCCTTTGAAAAGGAGCTGAGGAGTTTATGAAAAAGTTAGTAATAGCATGTTTTACAATCCTTATCAGTGTGTGTCTGTATGCACAAAAAGTATCGACCGACTCGTTGGAGTACCCTTGGCATCTGCTTGAGCAAGGAAAGGTTGCGTATGAAGGACGGGAATTCGGCAAGGCTCTCCTTTTGTTCAGACAAGCGCGGGAAATGCATAAAACACAGGTAACCGCTCAATATGATTATCTTTTCGCCGCACTTAAACCGCATCAGGTACGGGCTGCCGGTGATCTTATCTCGGATGTATACCGCGTGTTGGAAAAGCGGCAGGATTATGAAGCCTGTGCAATTCTTGATAGAATTTTTCTTATTCATCCTCCTGCTTATTTTGATAAGTCGATTTCTGCAGTACTTACATGGTTAAAAAAGAGCGATGTCTATCCTGAATGTGATTATCTTATCGGGAAGGTTTATGAGCTTGAAGGAGAGCTTACTCAGTCCCGCAGATTTTATCAATCTGCATGGGAAGCGAGAGAATTTTTATACATCCCCGATATGCGGTTTGAAATTATTTATTCGCTTGCACAAATTTCCGGTTTATTAAAGCAATATGACGATCAGGAAAAATACCTTCTCCTTATTTTAACGGAAGATCCGGTGTATGGAACTACCAATGTAGAAAGTCCGACATTGAGGGCGATGATCCATACGATTAAAAATGAACAGACGGTTGAAAAGTTTTTTTCATTATATCGGCATCATAATGATATAGCGCTTCGTGCTTATATTGAACTGACCGATATTTATCTTCGTGCCGAAGAATACGATCGCGCATTTAGAACTGCGCTGCTCGGCGCCGATATTGCCGTTACGTATTTAAGCAATACCTTGAAAAAAGCTGATTTTATGTATACGTACAGTAACTTTTCCGATCTATTGCAGAGAATCGGTACAAATAATGAAATCTTACAATGGACGGAAACCAAGCAAATTTGGAATGTCTTTTTGCAGTTCGCAGATTTGTTGTACCGGCAGGGATTTGTCGTACAAGCAAATGATCTCTATCACAAATTGTCGGAGAGCTGTCCTTCTTTTACGTATGCAAAGGAAGCAACTTACAGGCTTTTTCAAACTTTTTAAACGAAAAGCACTGCTGCATCGGCAGTGGTAAAACCGGGGAGATGGAAGATGAATATACACGACTACGGATTTTATCGGGTTGCTGCGATAGTGCCTTCTTGTGCAGTTGGCGATTGCACCGGTAATGCCGAACGGATTATCGGTGCATTGCGGAAAAGCGCCGAAATGGGAGCCGATATTGCCGTATTCCCCGCATTGGCTCTAACATCCGCCAGCTGCGGTACTTTTTTCGGACACCGGTCATTACTGAATGCTGCTGAAGACCGGCTTGCGTATATCGTCCGGCAAACTTCCATGGAGCCGATTATCGGTGTGGTTGGTTTTCCGTTCTTTTTTTCGGGTAATATCTACAGTGCTGTTGCCGTCTTCAGTAGAGGAACTATTTACGGCATTGTACCGCTGGATGGAACCGCTCACTCCCGCGTTTTTTCCATGTATGACGGAAGAGAATCTTCGGCAATTCTTACCGGTTTGCAAAATACGGCTATTCCGTTCGGTTCCGATTTGCTGTTTGAAGTAGAAAAAAGCCGGTTTTCGTTTGTAATCGGCAGCCCAAAAAATGTACTGAATCAAAGTCAAGCCGGAACTAAAAATGCTTCTCCGGATGCGGGCAACGTCCTACCGGTAACCGGATCGGCGTTATACATTGAACCGCTCGCACAGGCTTCGTTCACCGGGTCTTTTACAGAACTTTGCCGTAGCGCTGCAGCCCGGTCAAAGCAAGAAAGAAATACGGTTCTGTTTGTCAACGCTGGTTGGGGAGAGTCTTCAACCGACACTGTCTGTGCGGGCGAGCGCGGCATTTACGAAAACGGCGAGCTGCTTGCGGCGGCAAACGGGTTTGAACTGTCTTCTTTTAATAAAACAGGCGATTTCAATTTTTCCGGCTATGAAGATGACGCCGCTATTACCCTTGCAGATATGGATTGCGAAGCGCCCTCCAGTCTCGGCCGCAGTTTATCGGTTTGCCGCCGTATTGTCATTCCTGCCATACCTTCCCGAGGGGTTCTACTTGTTCGTCCGCGTAACCCCAATCCGTTTATTCCGCTTGCGGTGCAAAATAACGAGCAAGCATGGGAAAGTTTTTTCTCACAGGTAACGGAGCTTCAAGCGCGCGGACTTGCAAAGCGGTTGTACCACACCGGTTGTAAAAAGACAGTACTTGGGATTTCCGGGGGTCTGGATTCCACATTGGCGCTCTTTATTGCGATACTCGCTTCGCGAATGCTCCGTCAGAAAGCCGATTCGGTTACGGCAATTACCATGCCCGGCTTCGGAACAACGGACAGAACCAAATCCAATGCGCTTAAACTTGCAGAATTACTCGGCTGTACCGTTCTTTCCATTCCTATAGAAAAGGCGATGCTGCAACATTTTGCGGATATCGAACACCCCGCAGATCTCTGTAATACGGTCTACGAAAACGCGCAGGCACGGGAACGAACTCAAATTCTGATGGATAAAGCAAACCAGCTTGGGGCGCTGCTTGTCGGGACTGGGGATCTTTCCGAATCCGCGCTCGGATGGGAAACGTATAACGGCGATCATATGTCGATGTATAATGTCAATGCCGGGCTCCCAAAAACCATGTTACGCCATTGCATCGGCTATATTGCGGCATATCCGTCAGTATTTTTACCGGATGCCGATAAGCATACCGAATTCCGCGTTATTGTGCAGGATATTCTCGATACGCCGATCAGTCCTGAACTGCTGCCTGCACAAAAACAAGTCATCACGCAAAAAACCGAGGATATACTCGGCCCCTATGAGCTGCACGACTTCTTTTTATATTATCTGCTGCACACGGATTTTAGCCCTGCAAAAATCCTTTTACTTGCAGAGCATTGTTTTTCTACGGAGCAGCGGTATAACCGTCAGCAGATACTCGGCTGTATGCGTATTTTTTACCGACGCCTTTTTTCTCAGCAGTTTAAACGTTCCTGTGCTCCCGACGGCGTGCAGGTAGGATTCGGCAGTTTCTCCCCGCGGGGAGCATGGCAAATGCCGAGCGACATGAATGCCGCCGTATGGCTTGCCGAACTTGAAAAGTTGTCGGAAGTGTGATATATCTTTCTAATGTTTCAAACAATTGCCGCGTGGATAGGACAGTATATTTCTTATTTTCCATTGGTTATTTTTATCAGCTTGTTTCTCGGAGGATTCAATCTTCCGATTTCGGAAGATATCATTGTTATTACTGCTGCTTTGCTCTGCAAACAAGAGAAGGCCTCTATTCCTGCCTTCTATGCTGCTCTTTATTTCGGTGCAGTGATCAGCGATTATCTTGTGTACTTTTGGGGATGGCTTTTAGGGCGCGGCAGAATTTCGGAGAAATTTTTTTCAAAATTGATAAGTGAAAATAATATAAGGCGTATTTCCAGTGCACTTGAACGGCACGGCTTTCTAACTTTTTTATTCGGGCGTTTTATTCCTTTCGGTATACGTAATATTATTTCAATGACATCCGGCTTTGTTAATTTTCCGTTTTATAAGTTCGCTTTTTTTGACGCTATTGCAGCGGTTTGCAATATTTCGGCTTTATTCTGGCTCGTCTACTTTCTTGGACAAAGGGGCAGTCATTTTATGAAGATCATCGGAATTGTCCTTTTACTTCTTTTTATCGGCTTCAGTATTTATGTTATGCGATCGGAGAAAATCTTTAAATCTTCACAAAAGAAATACAATGCCGAATGATGTACTTATAGAAAATAGATATATATCGGTAAAGAGGAGACTGTATGAATAAATTAGCAATTATTGGTTTAGGTGCGTTCGGTGTCCGTATGTTGGAAGAACTGCTCCATTTTACCGATGAAGTTATCATTATAGATAAAGATCCTAATCTTATTAAAAAGTATGAAGGCAAGGCCGTTAAAGGCTCTGTCGTTAATATTACCGATGAAGAGAGTCTCCGTAAAAATATTCCTCAAAGAATCGGTACTGCTATTGTTGATCTGGGCGGTAGGATTGAACTTTCGCTGATGGTAACCAAATATTTAAAGCAGCTTGGTATTAAAGAGATTGTTGTAAAGGCCGAAACCGACCAGCATGAGAATCTGTTGTCCATGGTTGGGGCAACTAAAGTGATTTTTCCCGACCGGGAAGCGGCAAAGCGAGTGATGCCGATGCTGGCATCGACTCTATTGTTAAATTTTATGCCGATTTCAGCGGATCTTGCATTGGCTGAGGTAAGCATTAATGAAAAATATATCGGTATGACTCTTCTTGAAGCAAATCTGCGGAAAGAACTTGGTCTCAATGTCGTTGCAGTACGGAAGCAAGACTGCGAAAGTTTTGAATTTATTGAACCGGACTATCGTTTTGCCGCAGATGATATTCTCCTCTTAGCAGGCTCGGAAGAGCATATTTTTGTTTTTTCTCATCATAAGGAAGATTTACATAAAAAAGAACATGCAAGCCTTTTCCGTATGCTTTTTCCGCGCTTTCATCTCTAAATATAGAGGCTAAAAAAGATATATTGACGGTCAGCTCGGTTTATGGCATTATAAATCACTTATGCAAAGACTAAGGAAAACGCTCTCTATTGCGGTTGTTATGATGTTTTTAACATCATTTCCTATTTTCGCCCATGACTTTAGTTTTGGGGTAAAGCTATTCGGCTTAAGTATCCATCCAAGTGGTGCCCCAAATTATCGGCTGTTTCCATGGAAGCTTGATCCTAAGGGTATCGTTGTCTTTAATCCTGGAGTAACGTTAAATTTTGAATATTTTGTGTGGCGGGATATTATTTCCATAAAAGTGGTACAGGGTCTTTATGGTGATTGTGCGATGCAGTTTGCGGGCTTTTCTCATCTTGGTTTTAGGGTACGCTTTTTAAAAATCGCTCGGTTCTCGATGAATGTAGGCATAGGACCGACATTTTTATATAAGCGGAGTTGGTATAAATTACCTAATTATGATCCTTCTTCAGAGTCTTATAAAGGGGGAACAAAAGGTGAGGATTGGCAGCACCTCTTTTATTGGTATGCCGGCGAAATTGAGACAAATATTAAGGTAAATGATAATTTTGATGTTTCTATTACCGTTATCCCGGGGATACCGGAAATAATCAATTTCAGTGCAGGTTTTCGGTATAATTATCACGGAAAAAAGGTATAAACCTCATAGTTTCTTAATCTAAATTTCAATTTTGTTGATTTGTCGTTCCGCATACGGCCAAAAGAAATGCGCAATAATACCGCTTGCGAGCAGCGGAATACCCGCAAAGCACGGCAGATAGTAGTCCTGCGGTATGGATATCAGCAATGCTGCCGTTATAGTGATGCTGAACAGCAGTAGGTCGGAAAATAGCATAATGATAGTGTTGAGATTATGCTTGACTGCCCCTACGGGCGTGTCCCAGTGGAGTTTGGGATGGGCGGTATCCAGCATCAGTGCAAGAAGGTTGCAGAAAAGGGCAAGCGAGAGTGCAATTAGCAGTGCTGCTATAGCGGCTGAAGGCTTAAGAGAAAAAAGCAGGGTCGTGCCTCCAACGCCAATGAGTGAACCGATACCGGCAAAGAGCATTGCATGGGCGAGCTTAGCTTGCATATAGTGCTTTATCGAAAGGGGAAGGTTTTTTATCAGCCAAAGATTTTTTGCATCACGGGATACGGCTGTTGCTGCTGTACCGGTTGCCGAGCCGAGAAAGGCTCCACATACTCCTGCAATCACAAGTCCTGTAGTGCTTTGCATAAATAATTCTGCCTCCGGCGGCAAAGTAAGCGAGCCGGTAAGGTACATAATGCCGTAGATGAGTGGCAGTAGTATCATAGTGAATGGGCCGTTTAAAAGATAAGCCGGCTCGCGGTTCATCATATGAATTTCCCGTAACAGCAGCGTACTAAAGGCTGAGCGCTGTGTGAATCCGCGGCGGATAACCTTTACTGTTTCGGAAGCTGTGAGCCGTTTTAAGGCCTGTTCATCAAACCCGTCTAGTGTCTTTTCATACACCCCCGAAAGCAGCCCGATTATTGCTATCGGCACGGCAATGCAGACTGCGAGAAACGGCAAAAAAGAACCGATTGCTGTAGAAAGAGAGTTTGCTGAAAGGGCTGCTGCAAAAAAACGCACGGGTAACAAACAGCGCGTAACGGCAGCAATAAATGGCCGGTAGCGTGTAAAAGCTTCTACTAAGTCTGAACTCCCGTGCAGCATATTGATTGATTGTACAAAATAATTGATTCCGAGTGCTATTACGATGCCGAGTAAACCGGTGATCATCATTACGAATCGGCGTTGCTTAAAAATCTTCGTTATCCTCATAACACCGATATTGATTAGATAGCATAGTCCGATAAGCGGCAACGGAAAAAACACGGCGCCGGTTACTGCCATGATATAGAATGGAGCCTGGGAGTGTTCATAGTGTCCGTATACTGCTGCAGTAACTCCAAAAAAACTCACCGAAATAATCGCAGCCGGTAAACAATGTGCAAAAAATTTTGCACCGAAAAAAATACGGGGCGGAATAGGCATTGCGCGCAGCGTTTGCTCGATGTTACCGATAAAGTAAGTAGAAAGCGTCAGTAAAAAATTGGAAATAAAGAGAAATACAAAGAGCGCCGTTATTTCGATTTCAAAGAGGAGGTGTTGCATCCCTAAGGGCTGTAAGCTCTTGTAGAGATTCACTGCAATCATTCTGAACAATGCGATAAAGCAGCCGCCGATGTATATCAAAAAAAGGATAAAAAGTCCGGTTTTAACGATAGACACGGTGGTGTCTGCATTTTCGGTAATATTGTCGGAACTTTTTCTGTTTCCGGCGATAGCTTCCGTAATATTTTGTGCCGCTTGCTCTTGTTTGTTTCGGCTGCTGCCGTGAATACGGCTCTTTTTTTCCCGGATAAAATCTTGCCACCGGCTAATACCGAATACCATCATCGCATATATGCGGAATAGGGACTTAAAAACTGCAATATACTGTATGCCGATTTTGTTTTTTTGATGCATATACATATACCTTTGCGGCTATTATAATACGGTTATCACTTTTCTGCAATTTAGCATCTTAAGCTGTAATTACACAGAAAGACAGGCGGAGAGATGCTGTAACAGCTTTTCTCTGCCCGTTTTTTTTGTAGAAGAGGTTACGATTATTTCATCCTTGCTGCATTCAAAAAAGGACGCAAGGGCAAGGAGCTGGGTTGCCTGTTCATTTTTACTGAGCTTATCGGCTTTGGTTGCCGTCAAGACAGCGGGTATGTTGTGTTCCCGGAAAAACTGTAAGGTTTGCAGTTCTATTTCAGCAGGATCCCGCCGGATATCCATCAATAAAAATACTGTTTTAAGTGTGGAGCGGGTTGTGCAGTAATCATACAGCATAGCGTCAATCCGCTTCCGTTCCGCTTGGGATACTTGCGCAAAGCCGTAGCCGGGTAAGTCGGCAACGCAAAACGATTCCGCACTTGGCTGCTTGCCTGCCGGAGCATTCACCGCAAAAAAATTGATTTCTCGTGTCATGCCCGGCTTTGAGCCTGTTTTTACGAGGTTTTTCCGATTAAGAAGCATGTTTATCAGCGAAGACTTACCCGCATTGGAGCGTCCGAAAAAAGCAAACTCGGGAACGCCTATCTGCGGGAATTGCTTACTGTTAATTGCCCCTTTGATAAACTCGGCGGATACGATCTTGAGCATACCGGTTGTGCTAATTCCCTCGGCTTATAGTCCAAAGAGGCGGGCGTAGGCGGCGAGTTCGGGCGGCATATCGTGCGATAAGACTTTTTTAGCAAGCACCTTACCGAGCTGAACCCCTTCCTGATCGAAGCTGTTGACATTCCAGATAAAGCCTTGGAACATAACCTTGTTTTCGTAGTGCGCAAGCAGCGCGCCGAGCGCTTCCGGCGTAAGCGTCTTTCCGTAGATAAGGCTTGATGGGCGTCCTCCGGCAAAGCTCTTATTCGCATTTTCATCCTGTTTACCGACTGCAAAGGCCGTTATCTGCGCGACAACATTGGCAAGCAGCTTTTGCTGACTGGTAGAGCCTTCGACGGTAATGTCTTTGCCGTATTGACTTTCTTCAAAGGCGATAAACTGGAGTGGCACAATATCGGTGCCTTGGTGCAGCAGCTGATAGAACGAGTGCTGCCCGTTGGTTCCCGGTTCTCCAAAGATAACCTGCCCTGTTTTATAGCGAACCGGTTCGCCGAAGCGGTTCACCGACTTTCCATTGGATTCCATGTCGAGCTGCTGCAGATGAGCAGGGAAGCGGGAAAGCGCTTGACTGTAGGGCAGGATGGCGGTGCTGCCGTAGCCGAGGATATTCCGTTCATAGACACCGATCAGCGCATCCATGAGCGCGGCATTTTTGGTATGATCCGGTTCAAGGGCTTGCTTATCCGCTGCGGCGGCTCCGGCGAGGAGGGCGTCAAAGGTATCCGCTCCGAATGCAAGCGAAAGCACCGCGCCTCCGCATGCAGAGGTGGAAGAGTACCGTCCACCGATAAAGTCATCCATATAGAAGGATGCAAGGTATGAAGGATTGTTGGCAAGCGGACTGCTTTCGCTCGTTACAGCAACCATTTGCTTTGCAGGATTTAGTCCCGCCGCTTGCAAGAATTGCCCGACGAAACGTTCGTTGGTGAGCGTTTCAAGCGTGGTACCGCTCTTTGAAACCAAGATAAACAGCGTTGTTGATAAGTCCAGTGCGGAAAGTACCGCCGCCGCATCGTCAGGGTCTACATTCGATATAAAGTGAGCACGGAGCTTGAGCTTGTTATGCCGCTCCCCCCATGCTTTTAACGCAAGGTACAACGCACGCGGGCCGAGATCCGAACCGCCGATACCGATCTGTACAACATCGGTGAAGGGCTTACCGGATGGCGCGGTGATGGAACCGTTTCGGACAGCTTCGGAAAACTTACGGACTTTTTCCTGCTGTTCCAAATAAAAGGCACGCATATTTTTGCCGTTGTAGATAACATCGCCGCCAAGCTGTCCGCGTGTCAGATGATGCAGGACTTTCCGGCGTTCTCCGGTGTTGATTTCTTCGCCCGAAAGGAGCATTCGGTACTTTAATGTTACTTGCTGTTCATTCGCGAGCATACCGAGTTTCGTTAGGATGCTTTCGTCAACCTGCTTTGCAGCATAATTGTAGTGCAGACCGGCAGCCATCGGTATGGAGTATCGTTCTATACGGTTTGCTCCTCCGGCTCCTTTCATCCATTGTGTGAGGTCCGGTATTTGTGCTTCCTGCAAATCTCGAAACAGGGAACATTCATCTAAGTTTTTCCACATAATCGTCTCCTTTGTAGCTGTTTCCTATAAAATAAAACGCCGGTGAGGGAAGAAATTTACCGGTTATTCTTCGGAGCAGCCGGATTATCATTGGTAAGGTGTTTTTCTTTTTCAAAATGAATGAGCGCGAAGAATAATATCCCCACCAGTGAAAGCCCGATAAGCGTTGCTAGTGCCATCAGTCCTTGTGAGATAACCGCCAGCGTTACGAATATATCTATAATGATCTGTAAAATCATTACAGTAACCAATGCCCCTCGTGGCGAATAGCCGATGAGCATCAGCTTATGATGAAGGTGCATCCTGTCCCCTTCCCGTATCGGTTTTTTATCCCGTATACGCCGCCAAATTGCGGCAATCATATCGAAAATAGGCAGCATCATAAAAATAGCCGCAAAAGGAGCAGCAGCAGTTTCATATCCATCATTTCTGGGTACGAGCGGGAGTATTGCAAGTACAAAGCCGAGAAACTGAGAACCCGCATCTCCCATAAATATCTTTGCTTTAGGGCGGGAAAGATTAAAAAATAAAAAACCTATAATCGCAGCAGTCAATATGATGCAGGTATAGGTCATAGAAAAATGAGGCGGTAAATCCGTACAAAATAAAACGATATAGCTGATCAGCAATGAAGCGCTCAAACAGCCTACTTGTCCGTCGATGCCGTCCATCAAGTTTACGGCATTGGTAACACCGGCAATCCAGAGTATCGTTATCGGATACGCAAAAATACCGAAGGGGATGAAAAGACTGATAGGGCCAAAACTGATACGGGTGAAACGGAAGCCTGCGTAAACGACGATACCTGCTGCAACTAATTGAACAATAAGCTTATAGATAGCCCGCCAGTTTTTTAGGTCATCCCAAAGGCCCATAAAGAAAATTAAGCAGCCTCCGATGATAATAGCCGTAAATTGGTGGCTTATAACGATACTGCCCGGAAATGTGAAGTAGGTGATAAAGACGCTCAATACAAAGGCAGAAAAGAAACCGACACCGCCTAACCGCGGAATTTTCCCCGAATGGATTTTTCTACCGCCGACGTCATCGTATAAGTTGTGCCGTTTTGCAAAAAGAATTACAAGGTATACAAAGAAGGCTGATATGGCGCAGGGGATCAGCATCGTGAATATGATAAGCTGCACATGTGTCAGTTGCATTAAAACCTCAATGGAAACGTCATTATTAACTATTCTTACCTTTGTTCAGCGAAACCGCAACGCGCAGAATACGCAAAACTTTGTAGCAAATATGATAGCCGATTAAGCCGTAAGATACAAGTATCAGAGCTTAACCGGCTTTTATATTTTGTTATAGTGACGGGTAGGAACCTTCCCAGACAATTTTTTTATACATATCGGGATCGGTATCTCCTTCCGTAGAGAAGCACAGTATCTTTGAATTCTTATCGAGTTTTAATGCCGCGCGTAAATCCTTCATATCATCGTGCTGCATAATTGCGGATAAGAGGCCGAAGGGGACGGCGCCCGATTCTCCTGAGGTAACCGGCGCATCTCCCTTAATAGGAGCCGCAAGCATACGCATACCGCGGGCGGAAACCCAATCGGGTGCGGAAACAAAGCAGCTGGTGTTATTCTTTAGGATGTCCCAAGAAATGGTGTTCGGTTCGCCGCATGCGAGTCCTGCCATAATGGTTTGCAAGTCGCCCGTTACAAAATGCGGTTTTCCGTCTGCTGCAGTTGCCGACCGGTACAAGCAGTCTGCAGCACGCGCTTCCACGACAACGGTAATGGGGCAATTATTGGGGAACAGATTTTTAAAATATCCTTGTACGGCTCCTGCAAGTGAACCGACCCCTGCCTGTACAAAGATATGGGTGGGGCGGTCTACGCCGGCTGCCTTGAGCTGTTCGGCAGCTTCAAGCGCCATCGTACCGTAGCCCTGCATAATCCATGCGGGGATTTCTTCGTACCCATCCCATGCCGTATCCTGTACCATAACGCCGTGTTCCGTTTTTGCGGCAAGCGCTGCAGCCATACGAACACATTCATCATAGTTGACGTTTTCTATAGTAACCTTTGCGCCTTCTTTTGCGATATTATCGAAGCGGGTTTTAGTAGAGCCTTTGGGCATCAGCACGACCGATTTTTGACCGAGTTTATTTGCAGCCCAGGCCACGCCCCGTCCGTGATTGCCGTCGGTTGCGGTAAAAAACGTAGCCTGCCCGAATTCTTTCCGCAGTTTTTCACCGGTTAATACATCGTAGGGGAGTTCTGAAACATCTTTTTTAAGCTGCTTTGCAATATACTTTGCCATCGCAAAGGAACCGCCGAGTACTTTAAAAGCATTTAAACCGAATCGCCATGATTCGTCTTTGATAAATACCGACCCGACACCAAGCATATCCGCCATATTTTTTAATGGAACGAGCGGTGTTGGTGCATACTGCGGGAAGCTTTTATGAAACGCGTGTGCCTTATTGATTTCGTCTAAAGCCATTACCGCAAGCTGTTTGTTGTCCGTTTTCGGAAGCTTATTTTCCGACCACAGAATCTTCTCCATAAGATAACTCCTTTTAATCTTTTAAAATAGAGAACCGCTAAAATCCGTTTTTTTAAGGATTCTCATTCAAAAAAAAATTGTTAGAATCAAAATATTTATGAGCTAATCATAGCACAGATACAAGATATGTCAAGTTTCCCTGTATTCTAAAGCTCTTTGAGGCGGTGCCGAAACTATAAATAGATGCCGTCTGCTGCAAGCGAATAATTTTACGGAGAGCGGCACACTGCATCGTTTTTCGTTATAGTGGAGGGTAATGTATGAAATTGTATTCGATTAAAAGTAATCCGGGTGATGTATCCTATTTTTCAATTTTGAACGAAACGGATAAAGGATATTTTATCCGCATCTGCCATGATAAAGAAGGATATGAGAAAATCAGCGAAGAATTTCTTGATAATGATATGTTTGCACTCTGCCTGCGTACCGGATATATCAGCGAAGTTCCTGCCGAAGCTCACGGAGTCGCCTAATTGGTTAACAATGCTGCACCTCTCTAAATACCGAAGCTTTTAGAGGGGGGCGGGTATACACGGCGGAAACGCCGAAATTCTTATCTTTTTCTCTTGTCATTTGTATAAAAATAGTACATAGTAGGCCGTAATACGGCTGTTTTATCAGCATCATTGTCAAAAAAACGGGTAAAAGAGAGGAGCGTGTATGCGTAAACTTTGTACTATTCTAACAGGAATATTTTTAACTCTTTTATTTACAAACTGTCAGCCGTTTAAAGACAATATAGAAGACTATTTAAGTTATTGGTCGGCGGAGGTGATCGCTACGGACTACCGCATTAATCCGCCGTATTCAACGAATGCTGCCGGTGCATTGTGTGTACCGTCCGCTGGCGATGTAACGGTTACGGTTAAACTGCGTAATCCTAAAAACTTTACCCTCAAGACGCCGTCCTCCCCCGCCGATGCAGGAAAGGTTATCCGCTTTCCCGAGCTTTCGCCGCAGCCGGAGTACGGCGATACAAAAGACTATACCTTAACGCAAACGACACCCGATACGCTTACCCTTACGTATAAAAGCAGCTTTTTAAAAAAGTATGAATGGGGCACCGGAGATATCAGTCCCGAAATTACCCTCATCGCTACCGATAATGACAGAGTATTCGGTCAGAAGTTTCGCCTAAACCTCAAGGCTGACACTGCCCCTGCTTTGGAGTACAGAGGTGTCGGGAAAACACAGGTAGACAGCAAATGGTACTATGTGCTCATATTCCAAGCACAGAATATGAACGCTTCTCTGCCGTCTCCTCTTTTGCATCTGCATGGGGACATTAAAAAGCTGCACATTGCAAAAGAAGGCGGAGCAAGCGCTGTTTACACCATACAAAATATTAATTTTAGCTCCCAAACATTCAGCTGGAGCCCCGGTGATCCGCTTTTAAATACTGCAACACAGTTGGGTTTTGGTGATTATGAGGGATCCGCGCCTCCGTTCCCGGCGTCGACGGATAAATGGCTCATATACTATCAAACGGATATCGAAATATCTCCTTCGTCGGCAGCAAAAACATACACCGCACAGCTCAGCGATGCGGCGGGGCTTCGTTCAAACGAAGTTGAATGCAGTACCGTTAAAAGGAAAGTCGGACTTATAGACCTTGAGGTAACTAACCCATCCTCGCATACCTCCACACCGGGCGAAACCGGCGGACATGATCATCCGTATAGCGTAAGATGTAATGAAAACGGTGCAACGCTCAAAGCAACATGCAATACGCCCGGCGTTACTATTTCGTATACGGTTTACGACATAACAAACAGTCCGGCGGTAGAAACAAGCAAGAATTCGGGTGCTTCGCCGCTTACGGGGATACGGCTTATCGCGCCCGGCACTGTTGGGCATACAAAGCAGTATAAAGTTGTTCTTAAAGCAACGGCACCGGGATTTACCGAAGACACCCGTGATGTGTACTACACACTGACCCGTGTAGGCGACGTAACTATAGATGCTAGTACACTCAATGAGAATGGAAAATGGAAAAAACTGAGAGAGGCTGTTGAAAACGCTACCGCAGGCGACATTATCACCATAAATGGAGAAATTAAGGCAACGTCTGTCGGCTCAGGTTCAGCTGCAAACTGGGGCGAAATCACCATCGATAAAAACCTCACGATACGGGGCAAAAGCGGCAAGTATACCGACATTCTGAACGCAGATACGGCTACGACCGGCAAAACACACCGTATCTTCGCCGTGCAAAGCGGTGCAACGCTTACCCTAAGCGGCTTGACGCTCAAAGGCGGTACAGCTGTCGCAGGCAGAGACGGCGGCGGTATTTATGCAAAAGATTCTATTGTTTCTCTCTCTGATTCAACAATCGTAAACTGTACCGCGACACACGGCGGAGCTGTCTATATTGAAAACAGTACTTTTACAATAAAAGACGGTACTAGCATAACGCCCTCATCAGGCTCTGATGAAAATGCTAAAGGCAAAAACGACGTGTATCTTAAAAACAGTCAAACAATTACCATTGACGGCAACCTGACGGGAACAAGCCCGATAGCACGCATAACGCCTGAAAACTACACTGACGGTATCGTTGTGGTACAAGGGACACCATCTTTTGCACTTCCTTCAGGCTACGCTCAAAAATTCGTTATTACGCCATCCGCTAATAATAATCAAAGCTGGGCTCTCGATCCACCCGCCAATAATCAGCTCAAATTAAAAGATTACGGTGTATTCACTATTGCAGCTACACCAAGTTTAACTGGAGACAAGATTACACTTTCGTGGAAAGAGAACGGGGTATCGAAAGGTCCTTTAACAATAACAAACCAGCAGTATCGTCTTATGCTGAATCCGTATATTACCGACATAAAACTAAAGGCGGAATGCTCATCAAGCACATTCCTAAAGAAATGGACACTGACAGGAGGAGATACGCCGCCGTCCGGCTATACCGTAGAATATCCGAATAGTACAAGTGTGAAGGGAAAAACCATTACAGCAGTATTTGCCTCCCGTGCTACGCTTCCTCCAGGCTTGAACCTTTCTTCCGACGGAAAAACGATAGAAAAATATACCGGCACAGAGTCTATTATTAATTTTAATGATCGCGGTCTCGGTTGCGTTGAAGAAATCGCAGCAAATGCTTTTAGAAATGAAAGCGGCGGCAGTTTCATCAATAATACTACGATACAAGAAGTTGTATTGCCGAATGGTTTAAAAAAGCTCGGCTCGTATGCTTTTTTTGACTGTAAAGTACTAAAGAAAGTTACCATCCCAAGCGGTTTTACCGGAGATATTAACGAAGTCTTTCCAGGCTGTACTGCCTTAGAAAAATATGTGATCGCTGACGGCAATCCTCGCTACTGTCTTTCAGCTCAGAAACACCTGTGTTCGAAGAAAGAGACCGCTCCCGGCAGTTATGATCAGAATGACTTAACGCTTGTTTCGGTGGTATTCAAACCGTCAACTTATCCTATTCTGAAAATTACGGATAGCAAGATAAAAGAGATTAAAAATATGGCTGCAGAGTTTCATACCTTTACCAAGATACAAATCTCCGGCCTAGCAGATCTTTCAAAAATATACCAGTATGCTTTTTTTAAGTCTGGAGTAGGTGGATATGAAGTTACCATTAATACATCTACACCGCCTGCGCTGCCTGCAAATCCGGGCTCAGTATTTGTCGGTGCAACCAAAATAAAGGTTCCTTCCGGTTCCGTTACTGCGTATAAAACTAAATGGTCCAATTATGCCAGTATAATAGAATAGAGGGATACTAAACCGGCGGTTTGAGGTGTCCTTAAATATAGGCAGCCGTAGATCAACATACCGATGAATGCGTGATGTAAGGGATTTTTTAAAAATTGACATTTTCAAAAAATCCCTGTATCATTTTTTTATGAGCATCAACGTGTATTCTCTGGGAGCCGCAGAGGAAGTAACCGGTTCAAAGCATATTCTCGATGTCGATGGGTATTTGTATCTTTTTGACTGCGGGGCTTTTCAAGGGAAACGGGCGGAAGCCGATAAAAAGAACCGCGATTTTAATGTTCCCGCCGATAAATTAACCGCCGTTGTTCTTACCCACGGGCACTATGATCACTGCGGGCTGTTGCCGCTGTTGGGTATACACGGGTTTACCGGCAATATCTATGCGACGCCCGCGTCACGGGATATTGCCAACCTCGTGCTGATGGATTCCGCCCGTATACAGGCGCGGGATGCCGAATATTTACAAAAACAAGCAATCAAAAAACATGAAAAATTCGACTGGAAGCCGCTTTTTACCGAAGAAGATGCCGTACAAACCATCAATCAATTTGTAACGGTTTCGTATCATCGTCCCGTGTGGATCGGCCCGAATGTGCAGCTTGAATTTTATGATGCGGGGCATATTCTCGGTTCCGCAATCGCCTTTATTACGGCAAAAGATTCCGCCGGTAAGACTGTAAAAATTGCCTTTACCGGAGACCTCGGCAGAAAGAATAAATCGATTATCCGCGACCCTGATATTATCCCTGCTGCCGATTATATTATGATAGAAAGCACCTACGGAAACCGCCGGCATGAGGATATTCACAATGCGATGGAGATGCTGGAACGTGCGGTTAATGACGCGGTAAAGATGCGCGGTAAGATTATCATCCCCGCCTTTGCCGTTGAGCGGACGCAGGAACTCATCTATTATTTCCATCTGCTGACGGATCAAAAACGGATTCCGCAGATTCCCATCTATGTCGATTCGCCGATGGCGGTGAACGCAACGACTATCTTTCAGGTGCATCCCGAATGCTTTGACCAAGAAACACAGGAAGCCTTTGTCAAACACCACAAAAACCCGTTCGGCTTTAATGCGCTCAAGTTTATTACGAGTGTCGATGAATCGAAGGCGCTGAACGCGATGGAAGAGCCGATGGTTATTATCAGTGCGGACGGTATGTGTGAATTCGGCCGCATTACCCATCATCTTGCAAATAATATTTCAAAGCCTTCGACAAAAATTATGCTGGTCGGCTATATGGCGGAAAATACGCTCGGCAGACGTTTGATGAACCGTGAACCGGAGGTAAAGATATTCGGAGAATGGCATCAAGTCCGCGCGGAAATTCTTCAGATTAATGCGTTCAGCGCCCATGCCGATTATGTCGAAATGGTCGAATGGCTTGACAGCCTCGACACCGGAAGCTTGAAAAAGCTGCTGATGGTGCACGGTGAACCGGACGCACAGAGCTTTTTTCAAGCATATTTACAGGAGCATCGCTATGAATCGCATATTATGCGGTACGGCGATGTAATCGAGTTATAGCGATGCAGATTATTACCGGTTTTCATGCGATAGAAGAATTACTGCGCTCGGTTGAAGCTCAGTTGGAGAAAAAAAATTCGGAAACAAAAAGCTCCGCAACAAAGAATTCCGATGCGGGGAAAAAGATTGGCGGCGGACAGGCTGCCTCCGGCGGAAAGGTGTCCGGATTGCGGCTCAAGATCCTTTACGCCAAGCAGGGGCCGCGCGTAAAAAAGATCCTTGCGCAGGCGGAAAAACTTTCCGTAACGATAGAGCAGCGGACTGACGCCGAGCTTGACAAATTGACGGCATCCCTGCCGGAATATCTGCAAAATCACCGCGGAATTATCCTGATCGATGAACGTCCGCAGGATCAGGCGCCGAAGCTTTCTGCCGATGCACTGCTCGCCGCGCTTGCTTCCCGCGAAAAAGCCTTTGTGGTCGTCCTTGATTCAATCACTGACCCTCACAATACCGGCGCGATTATCCGCAGCGCCGATCAATTCGCTGTGGATGCCGTTGTGCTGCCCGAACGGAGATCCGCCGGAGACTTTCAGACTGTCAGTAAGATCAGCGCGGGGGCGGCGGCGTGGGTACCGCTTTTATACACGGCGAATTTGGTGCGGACGGTAGAAGAGCTTAAACGCAACGGCTTCTGGGTATTCGGCGCCGACGCCCAAGGCGACCTGCTGCCGCACACCAAGTTCCCCGACAAAACCGTGCTGATTATGGGCAGTGAAGGGTCGGGCATCAGCCGCTTGTTAAAAGCCTCCTGCGATTCTTTTACGGCAATCCCCACCTCCGGCAAACTGGACAGTTTGAATGTCTCGGTCGCCGCCGGTATTTTGATGTACGAGGTACGCCGGCAGCAAAACGGGTAGGGGAGTGCCCTATTCCCGCCGGAGTTCGGCAAGTGCGGAACAGAAGAGGGTACCGGCTTGCGCTACGTTAAGGCTTTCGATTGCTCCGCTGCCGTTGATTTTAACCAGCACATCACAGAGTTTTTTCGCTTCGGCAGAAATGCCGTGTTCTTCATTTCCTAAGACTATAACGACCGCTTCGTCCGGCTGTACCACTGACGGAATATCTTTTAGACTGCGGTATGCCCGATGATCCGCCCCTATCCGTACCAAATATCCGCTGCTCATCTTTAAAAAATGTTCGGCGGAAGGAGTGGTATACAAGGTGATAAATTCCATACCACCTTGTGCAATCCGGTAGGTGCTCGGCGTCAGCTGCGCTTGTGCATCCTCTCCGCTTATCACGATATGCTCTATGCCGAAAAAGGCTGCGCTGCGGATAACTGCTCCGAGGTTATTTGCATTTCCGACACGGTCGCACAGCAATACTGCGGCTTTTTCGGTTTCCCACCGTTTCATCTGTTCCGGTGTTACGGCAGCGACGTGGGGTGCTGCAATCATGGCGACTACCCCTTGGTGGTGAACAGAGCCGCAGAGTTTTTCCAATTCCGCATCCGACTGCACGAGCCGGTAGAGCCGTTTCCGCTGAGCAAGATATTTGCAAAGGCTGCCGAATGTTTTTACCCTGCTTCCGGCAAAAAAAAGTCTTGAAATTTTTTCAGGATGTTCGGCGGCGAGCGCTTTTACCGCTTCAAAACCGCACACCGCCAATTCTTTTTGATATAATTCACTCATAGTGCACGTTACGGCAAGGCAACCGCAAAAATAGATACGGCTGCCTTGTTATACCTCTTTTTTTACCTTGAAACTGCTTTGCGTGTGAGCTTACGCCCTTCGTTTTCCGCCTTTTCCAATTCTGCCTGTGCAATCGACAAGAGTGCGATAGGTACCGAATAAGACGAACAGGAGACATAGTTCAAACCCGCCTTCATACAGAAGGGGATGTTTTCGGGGCGTGCGCCTTGCTCTCCGCAGAGTCCGAGTTTAATGTCGGGGCGGGTGAGCTTGCCGCGTTCAATTGCGATACTGATAAGTTCCCGCACACACGGATCCAAAATTGCAAAAGGATTGCCGTCGATTAAGTCATACAACGTGTAATCCGGCATAAAGCTGTTAAAGTCATCGCGTGAAAGTCCGAGCGTTGTTTGCGTAAGGTCATTGGTTCCGAACGAGAAGAATTCCGCATAACGGGCAATTTCTCCTGCCGATAACGCCGCAACGGGCAATTCAATCATCGTGCCGATTTTGAAGTCTATCGGTTTCGCTTTGAACTGTGCGCGCATTTCCTGTTCAATCGTACGGATACCGAGGTAGGCATGCCCTTCGATCTTCTTTCCGTATGCAATTTGTTTAAGCTCACGGAAATTCATGATAATTGGAACCATGATTTCAACGTGCGTTTCAACGCCTTCTTTTTGCAGTTTGTAGGCTGCTTCAAAGATAGCGCGGACTTGCATTGCGTAAATTTCAGGATACGAGATTGCGATACGGCAGCCTCGGTGTCCCAGCATGGGATTTACTTCCGCACAAAGCTCGATTTTTTCCGACAATGCTTTTTTAGTAACGGTTTTTTTGTTTCTTTTTTAAGGTAATCGATAAATTCGTTCAGCTCCGCGTCATTATGCGGTAAGAATTCGTGTAACGGAGCATCTAACAGGCGGATGGTAACTTCACGTCCTGCCATAGTCTTAAAGATACCGTAAAAGTCTTCCATTTGAACTTTTTGGAGCTTGTTTAAAACTTTAATACGTTCTTCCGTTGTTTCGGCAAGGATCATCTCTCTAAAGGGATTGATACGCTTTGCCTCAAAGAACATGTGTTCGGTACGACACAGCCCGATACCTTCGGCACCGAAGCTGACTGCTAAGGCAGCATCGCGGGGACTGTCGGCATTAGCACGGACATGGAAGTCTTGGATAAACGAACGGGTAAGATCAATAAAGTCAAGCAAGCCGGATGTCTTGGGATCAGGTTCGATCAGTTCTGCCGCTCCGAAGTATACGGTCGATTCGCCGTAATAGGGTACTTGCAAGGTGATGTAATCCCCTTCCTTAATGGTAATACCGTTAATGATAGCTTTGTTCGCCATAATTTTCATGTCGGGGCGTACCAATGAGATTTTCCCATATTGGCGTGAAACAACGGAGGCATGTGCCGAATAGCCGCCTTCATTCGATAAAACACCGGTAGAAACTTCAATCGCCTTTACATCGCCTGCATAACTCGCCGGTAGGCAGAGAATACAGCGGGTATCAGCGCTTTGCAAACGTGCAATATGCTGGGCTTCAATCAGTGCGTCAGCACTGAAGTATACGCGGCCGACTGCCGCACCCGGCGCGCCTGCGATACCGCCCTTTGAATGCTGGAGATTTTTGACGCTCGACATATTGATAACCGGATGTAATATTTCATTTAACTGCCCCGGTTTGACATTTTTTACGACATATTCAGCATCAACGATTTTTCGATTGTACAAATCGAGGAGGAAGTGTACCAATGCAATCGTGCTTTTTGCTTCAACGGATTTTTGCTCGATAAGCCATAGTTTTCCTGCTTCAATCGTAAACCGGATTTCGCGGACATCTTTACTATGATCTTCCAACCGCCATGCAATAGCTTCCAATTGCTCAAGGTATACCGGCTTTATGTCGTTAATATCTTTTCCGAGGGCATCCACTTCATCAAATTTTTCTTGGAAGAACATACCCTGTAATTTCTTTTCACCGGTAACGATATTGCGGCTGAAGAATCTGCCGGAAAAGGATTCCTTGTCATAGTTACCGTATACTAAGGGCTGAATCAATAATGCGACATCATTTTCATTATCAGGTTCAAGACTGAGCAGGGTGCTGATGAGCTGGATGGTTTGATTGAGCTGTACTTCTGCAGTGCTAAAAAACTCCTGCGGCAGATACGGTTGGTACTTATCCATAACGGTAGTACCGGATTCGTTTCGTTTTTCTTTCTTCAGTTCATTTTCAATTTTTTCCAGCTGTTCTTTATAGAGGTGCTGTTTTGCGTTGTCTTCCTGTAACTCTGCAATCTTAAATAAAATTGAAAAGATACCGCGCAATAAGAACAGAACTTCGTGACTTGCAAAATCTGTTCCGACTTTCTTTTCAAAGCCGCCGATGGTTGTTTTTGCCAACCCGAAGTTATGGAGCGTCGGATAGTTGGCGATAACAAGGTTGGGCGAAATAACGAGCTTTAATAAAAGAGGATTTTCCGGATCACCGAATTCTTTTTTAACCGCTTCGCCCATTTTCTTTAAGAACGGACGCAGTGGCGATAACACATTTGCCTGTTGCAAGGTTTGTGTAATAGTTGCATCCATGACAAGACCCGGTACGATAGGTAATCCGAGTTCCGAAAATTCATTCAGCTGGCGTCCGCGGATACCGAGAATTGTTTTGTCGATGTTGCTTTTAAGTGCTTCTTTATTAGTAAAAAAATGGATTGATTTAGACATATTCATAATAAACTCCTAGAAAAGGTTAAGGACGGTGCTGGGGGAACCGCGCAAAAAGGCTTCAAAACGCGGACTTGCGCCTTCTGCAAAATATTTGGACAATTTTGATAAGTCTTTAATTTCCTCACCTGCAACGGCAAATTGGATGCTGCTGCCGTGCTTTACCTTTCCCCATTTAAACAACGTATTGATATCGACAATCTGCTCGCCGTCATAGAATACGATAACCTTATTATGCGGATAGCGTGCATTGTAGCTGCGGATAATCCGCTTCCATGCTTCGACGTTGCCGTTATGAAACAGTTCGTTGGTAACAACAACCGAAATTTGTTGAGAGATGCGGGTTTTTCCCGATGGAACCTGCATTTGAGCGGGGGCTGCCGCCTGTTTTGCTTTTGCAGGACTTGCTGCTGCTGTTTTGGCTTTTGCCGTTGCCGGAGTTTTTACCGCTTTTCGCTTTCGCTCTTTTACCGGCTGTTTTTTTGCTTTAGGTGCAGTAAATACAAACGGCCCGTTCAAAAGTTTTGCAGGAACCGACGGGGTTGTACCACTTAAGAGGTCAAAAAATGCGTTGAATACCTTTTCTGCAACAGAAGTTTCTATTATGCCTTTATCTTGTTTTCCGACATAAATATTTAAGAGTTCATTTTTTTTCATCGTTTCAAAAAGAGACGCATTTGCAGGATTTTTAGGGTTTATCACCAAAAAGCCTAAGTCAGGGTGATGATAACCGATTACGATATCGATTCCTTTCCATTTTGCTGCTTCTGTGATGATATTCATCGGCGTCGTAGTGATTTCTCGGATGTTTTTAGATATAACCTTATATCCCCACATATCGAGTAGTATAACAGATAAAAACGCCGGAATTTCTTCATTTATTAATTCTTTGTTTTCAAGTAATATACTAATTTCATCGGCAATATTTTTTTTAACATTGCTGGCATCCAGAAGCGATAGAGCATTCTGAATATGTGTTACAGAGGCATTAAACCCCTGCTTTGTAGCAAGCGGTACATAAAATCCTAATGAATCGAGCATTCACTTCTCCTTTGCATCGCAAGGATGGTTTTAGAAGCATTGATTAAAAAACGTCCTTGCATTTACTTTCAGTCTTATGGGAAAAACAATTCCTTCAGGAATCCTTGAATAACACGGAATGTAAGTTCCCTATAGATAAAAGCCCTCCGAAACGAGCGTTTCAGGGGGCTTTTATACATAACTTTAACTTATTGCCATACGATAAGCTTTACAGGGTTCTTACACCGGATTTGCGTCCCCGGCGTCCTTTGCTTGCCGTACTATCAACAGCACCCGCTTTCTTCGTTTTAGCGGTACCTCTGCGTCCGCGGGTTGCGGCCGGTGTTCTGCTCACGGTTTCAGCGGCAGGTGCCTCCAAACTCGGAGTTTCGTTTAACACATCGAGGAACTGAGCGCGCCCGCTCGGTGTTCCCGCAGCAGGTTCATCCTCTTCGCCTGAACCGAAGGTCTGTGCAATATCTGCACGAACTGTTGAGCGGCGGCGGCTGAAGGAAGCAAATGCCTGATCCATAAAGCCTTTGGAAACGCCATGGAGGAATTCGTTTAAGACGTTTGCCATACCGTCAAGAGTTGCCTTCTTGCGTTTGATGGAGGTGATATCCACGTCAAGCAAGAGACCCGGCTGCATGTGGAACGGGTTGATGAGGTAGTCGAACTTGTTGAATTCAGCCTCGAGGAAGGCGAGCCGTTCTTCCATAACACGGCGTTCAACAGGGTACTGATAATCATACATTTTCTTGAGCCGTTCACGCATGATTACAAGCTTCTTGCGCATCTTGTCTTTTTCGTAGACAAACGTGCGGTTCATTTTTTCGACGTCGGTTTCAGCTGCATTGACAAACGAAATTTCGTCCCAGACTTTTGCAATATCCTTATAGGCGGGTTCACCCTTCGGCATCTTGTACTTCTTCTGGATGTGCTTTTCGTAGAGCTTTGCCAAATCGCCGAAATCGGTAATACGTACCATGAACTTCGACTTGTCATACTGGGTCTGTAATACGTCCCAGAGGTGCTCGACTTCGGTTTCAAATGAACGAACCATAACCTCATACGCTTTGCGCTCTTCAAGCAGCTGGGCATTATCGTAGTAGCGTAGACGAATCTGGTAGCGTTCGTCGGGGAGGTTTGCAACGTTCGTATCATCGTATTCGCGCAACAGCAACTCACGGGCGTTCTTCAAGTTTTCAATGTACTGATATCCCATCTTAGAGGTGTCAAGAATTGAAGTTAACGAGTTAATTGCCGTGTTAAAGCCGCGGTTACGGATGTTTTCGATATCGATGATGTGTTTGATATTCTCACGCACATTGAGCTGATCGAAAGTCTCCGGATCAATTTCCGCTCGCAAGTTTGCGATGCGTTCCATCAATTCCTTTGAAACTACCGAATAGCGCTTGCTTTCAGGATTTTCAACATCATCGTCGGTAACATCGAGAACTTTTCCCATCTTCTTGAAGATGATTTCACTGTCGGTCATCTCTTCTTTGCCTTCGTCGATAAGTTCATCTTTTAATACTTCGATTTCTTTATCGATGAGGTTCATCAGGTGGCCGGAGAGCAAATCTTTGATTAAGTATTCAACCGTTGCCTGATACTGGAAAATCGGGCTGATAAGCTCGGTGTCGAGAATGTTGACTGAAAGTTTTACATCTGTTACCGTTTTGGGCTTAATGATGTTGTCTTTAAACGCACACTTTACAATTGAGTAAGCGTTTTCACCGCGGACGAAAGCACCGACGTCGGTTTTCTGACGCAGAAGCGAATTGGTCAGTGTTTCCAAATCGTTGATTCCGCGCTGTACGTGTCCTTGCAGGTGTCCGTACATATTGACGATCGATTTTTCGATTTCACCGGTATTGAACTTATCGGCGCCGCCGACTTCATCCAACAGAGTTGCGATCTCTTTCGGCGTGTAGCGGTTCAAAACCTTCATTTCTTCCCTATCGATAAATCCGCGGACTTTTTTGAGCATTTCATCTTCTGCGGTTACCATATAGCGGTTGAACATATTCTGATAGTTCTGGTTAAAGTAATTGTATAACTTTTCCTTTAAACCACCCATTATATCCAATCTTTCAAGAACATCTTTGGGTAGTTTTGTTGATAAGTGATGCAATACTTTATTGGTCTCTTCTTCAATCAGCTGATTCACTTCTTTTTGCTGATCGCGGTAATCCTGCGCCAACGAATTCCTAGAACCGACAGCACTGGGCTTTTCGGGATGGAATACATTTGGACTTTGAGGTAAATCTAAACTTGCCATCTTACTGTCTCCTTATTGCAGTAGATTTATATCCGTGACGGATATACTAACACACTTCTCATTATAAGGCTATTTGATAAAATGTAAAGGCTTCTCCCCCCTTTTTACTTTCTTTTTTTGTAATACTATAGGTTATATCTAAAAACACGGTGTATTTTTAGAAGGGTGTTATACAATATCTGTAATGAAAGGAGTTATTATGTTGAAAATCAAATCTATTTTCTTTGCTGTTTCTTTTTTTATTATTTCTTTTACGGTATTTGCCGGTGAAAGAACTATTCCCGTCGATATTTTTTTGATGATTGATAAATCGCAATCAATGAATGAACCCGGTAAATTCGAGAGTTTGCATAAATGGGTACGCGATACGCTCGTTGCCGAAATGCTGATACCTGATGATTGGATAACTGTCTGGGAATTTTATGAAAAGCCTCATGAATTACAAACATTAGTTATTAAAAATGAAAACGATCGTAATTCATTGATAAAAACAATCGACAATATTACTCCCAACGGTGCATTTACCGATATCGGCAGTGCATTGGATGCAATCCAAGATTCATTAAATAAACGAGGAAAAAACAACCGATATAAAATTTTATTATTGGTAACGGATCTTGAACAAGATGCGCCGTGGACATCAAAATATCGCGGAAAACAGGAATCGTTTAAAAGTCCGTATCTTGCAGAAGCGCGCATTATCAAACATGATAATTGGTACGAAATAACACTGGATATGGATATTCAGGATAAGGTTGTTAAAACGACTCAAGAACTCTATACGAATATTATTGATAATAAGGGAGTGCCCCGTAGTAATGATGACCAAAATAAAGTGCTTATCACCGAAGAAAAAAAATAAATTGCGGAATTATAAAGCAGGGCGTTTTTAAAGATGAAAAAATTGTTTTATATACTTTGCATTGCGGCGGTTATTGTTATTATCGGTCTATTGACTTATCAGCGTATTGTTCGCCAACGGATGCAGGTAATACCACGGAATGCTCAAACAATTATTCCCGTTGCGCCGCAATTGCATCAGCAAGAAGTTTCCGCTTCGGAAGTAATACCGGAAACCGTACAATCGGTTATTACGCTGCTCAGCGATGAGGTACTTGTTGAGGATATACAAGCGGATCTGAATGGTGATAATAAAGAAGATAAAATTATTGCTGCAAAAAAATTATCCGATCAATTCATCTATCTTTTTATATTTTTACAGGATAATGATGCTTACACTTTTACAAGAGCGGCAGAAATAAAAACGGAAGCAACCCATGCGAAAACGCTTTCCGTTTATACGTTAATGGTACAAGAGTACCCATATCCTGTTATAGCGTATAATGGAATGAATGCCGACAGTATGCAGGTTTTCGGTATGTATGCGTTGGAAATCGATGACAATAAAATGATCAGTATCAATTCTTTAGCCGGTATACAAGCGGACGGTCAAATTATACTGAAAAATGAACAGAATAATTCGATTTCCGATTATACGATATCTGCATATTATTCCGATAAAGATGCTCCAAATACGCTCAACCAAATAGAAAAACAATATACATGGAATGCTAAAAAAGAATCTTTTGTGCAAACAAAAGAAATAAAGATTCCCGGAAAAAGAATTGAAAGTCAATTTCTTCAAAAATTTCAAACAGGGGATAGTAATTCTTTTCAAGAATTTCTTGATGGATTATGGTATCAGCCAAGTGCAAAAAGAGATCAAAACCGGAGTATCTTTTTTAACCGGTCAGAAAATGAAATCATTTTTTCCGTTGATAATATTCAAGAACTGTTCACTATTGATTCGATAACACCGCGCAGATTCGGTATTTATTTTTCTACAAAAAATGCTTCTATTTCGAGTATTCATCGGCGCATCAGTATTGAGTTGATTGGAGTTGATGAGGTGCATGTAAGAGTTATCGATGATATTGCACGTTTGAAAATCGGTGTTGCATCAAACTGGGATGGAACATACCGAAAAATAAGCAATACCGTACGAGAAGTGCAGAGCAGTACCATGCTTGACAATATAAAAAAGATATTAACTGCGGATGAAAAAACATGGGCAAGTGCAGAGGGTTATTCTTTATCTTTTTCGGATAATTCGTATCGCTTGCTGCAAGATACGGTGCAGCAATTAGGATGGTATACGATTTTGCAGATAAAAGGTAATACTGTGTTGCAGCTTAAAGACACTGAAAATAATGAGCGCTTTTTTAGTCTTATACTTGATAATGCCGGTAAGCGATTAAGCTTAATAGAAGTTTCCGTTACGTTGAGCGGTATTACACCGATTGGAAAATCACCGCTTATATTTGAATAAGCTTTTGAGATGCATACCGTAACATATCCGCGAGGCAGAGCTTTTGTATAAAATTCTACCTCGCGGAATATCGCAGAATACCGCGTCTTGACTTTGACTGTTTCGGCAGCGGAATGTGTTTTATCTTATCGTTTTACAATAACGGCAGTACCTTGACCTCCGCCGATACACAGAGAAGCAAGACCGAGCTTTTTATCCGATCGAATCATTTCGTGCAGGAGGGTTACTAAAATACGATTGCCCGAAGCTCCTACCGGATGTCCAAGCGCAATGGCGCCGCCGTTGACGTTCGTTCGTTTTAATAGAGCATCACGATCAACACCGTGCTCCTGTACCAATTCATGGATAACACCTAGAGACTGAGCCGCAAATGCCTCATTCAATTCAATCAGTTCCATATCGGAAAGTTTCAGCGATGCATAGTTTAATGCATTACGGATTGCCGGAACGGGACCTAATCCCATTACGAGCGGGTCGACGCCGCCTTGCCCGATGCCGATAATTTCCGCAAGAGGTTTTAGGTTATATTTCTTTACGGCTGCTTCACTTGCAATCAGTACAAAAGAAGCTCCGTCATTTATTCCCGATGCATTGCCCGCTGTAACGGTACCGTCGCTTTTAAAGGCAGGTTTGAGCTTTGCAAGTTTTTCGAGGTCGGTGGTACGATTGGGGTATTCGTCGGTGTCAAAAACGATATCGCCTTTTTTATTATGGATGATAATCGGAACTATTTCGTTTTTAAATTTGCCTGCATCGATAGCGGCAATCGCTTTTTGCTGGGAGGCGAATGCAAATTCATCCTGCTCTGCTCTGGTAATATTGAATTTTGCCGCGATGTTTTCGGCTGTAATTCCCATGTGGATATTTGCACGGGCATCGGTTAAGGCGTCATAAATCATGTGATCGACCGCCTGCCAGTTTCCCATCTTATTTCCGCTGCGGGTATTTGCGGGTACGAGATACGGAGCAAGAGACATTGATTCTACACCGCCTGCAACAACAATATCATTAAAGCCCGCTTGAATAGACATGACCGCTTCCATAACCGTCCGCAAGCCGGAACCGCAGACCATATTGGTTGAATGAGCGCACACGGTTTCGGGGATTCCCGCTTCCAATGCGATGGTACGTCCGATATTTTGTCCGAGTCCGGCGCCGAGTACGTTACCGCAAATAAGCTCCGAAACCTGATCGGGCTTTACCTTTGCATCTTCCAGCAGCGCTTTTACTACTGCTGAACCCATGTCTTTAGGCTGTACGGCGGATAATCCGCCGAGGAATTTCCCGATAGCAGTACGTTTTGCACTGACAATATACGATTTTGATAATGTCATTTTTGACCTCCTAGAAATCCGGGGAATATGTTTACGTTAAAGAAAATTTCTAAAAACTTTGGTTTATGAAGTAATTTAGAACTATCCTTTAGTTAGGATAAATCCCCTGTATGATTCTATCATATCACGCTTACAACAATCTGACTATATTAGGCGATCAGGGTAAACGCATCAGGCGGTTTTTTATCAGCCCTAATTATTCTACGAGAATGTTTTCTTGTATGACGGTTTGCTCTTTGATATAATTCGGAACAATTTAGAATGAATTTCTAAAATACACATTGCAAGGAATATCATACATGGAAACACTCTGTCTGCGTCCGCACCATCTGTTATGCACCCGTGCATTTAAAGGTAACGGCTATTCTCCCGCATTTGTTGAAAATATGCAGCGTGTTATCGATCGGTTAAAAACCGGCTGCGATATTACCTTAGTGACAGGCGTCGATGCCATTTGCGCCCTATGTCCCGAAAGAATCGGCAATCACTGCCGCTCGGAAGCAAAAGTAATGGGCTTTGATGAAGCTGTTCTATCGCAGCTCGGATTGGAAAGAAAAACATATACTTATACCGAAATAGAAAAGGTACTTACAGCCCGATTAACCGAACCCGTATACGAGTGCATTTGCCGTGGCTGTGAATGGAAGCAAACCGGCATCTGCTGTTACGCTGATGTAAAACGGTCTTTACTCGCAAAATAAAATATGGAATGCTATAATAAAAATACAGTGCATTTTTGAAAGTAAGATGAAACTGTGACGATCGGACTCAAGATGTCTGATTTTTACGGTGAATTTCAGCGGAAATTTTTTTTTAATTTTGCACAGCACAGGAAAAACTCAAAAAATTTGACTTTCTTTAGCCAAAAATCTCCAAAAGTCGCATAAGGACTGTAGGAGGCAAATATGCAAAAATTACCGAATATCCCAATGCGTTTCACCGCACGAAACGACTACGCATTCAAAAAGCTCTTTGGTACCGAGGAAAATAAAGACATCATGATTGAATTCCTCTCTTTGGTTACCCTTTTGAGCACAGATGATTTTGACGATGTTCGTATCGAAAACAGTGAACAGATTCCCCGATTCTACAACGATAAAACCGGGCGGCTCGATATAAAAATCCGCTTACGCGACGGCCGTAAAATCGATGTAGAGATGCAGAATACCTATTTTGATTATTATCCTAAACGCAGTATCTTTTACTGTTCTAAACTGATCCATGAACATTTTATGAGCGGCTTCCAGTATGCGCAGTTGAAAAAGTGTATTGCAATCAATGTGCTGAATAGCCCGTTTAAGCTGAGTGAAAAGATACATTCAATCTATCAGATACGGGAAACGGAAGAACAAACACTCTTGGATGAGCTTTTGGAGATTCACTTTTTAGACTTAACAAAGCTGCAAAAAGAGAATTTGACAAGCCTAGAAAAATGGCTTATGTTTATCAAAACAGACAGTAAGGAGGAGCGGTCTATGCTCGCACAAGGGAATCCTGTAATGGCGAAGGCAAACAAAGTAATGGATATCTTTTATCTAGATGAGCAAGAGCGGAAGCGGTATGAGGCAGCGTGGGAATATGAAAGCGACCGGCTCTCGATGATAAGCGAGTCTGAACGGAAAGGTCTTGAACGCGGGAGAGCTGAAGGCAAATCGCTCGGTCTTGCCGAAGGTTCCCGCCAAAAAGCGCTCGAAACGGCAAAAACCATGCTTACAATGGGCTATCCCCTTAGCGATATTTGTAAAATTGTAGGACTCCCTCAAGCAGAAGTGGAAGCACTTAAATAAATTTTAATTTAAGGAATGATGAATTTTTGATGTGAATTATAGTAATTTTTCCAGCCATTTTCCTCCAAAAGTCGCATAAGGATTGTAGGAGGCTGAAAATGAGCAAATCCCACAGCAGCCCAATGCGGTTCACCGCTCAAAACGACTACGCATTTCTTTCCATTGTACATCCGTGTACACTTGTACATCCGTGTACACTTTTAATGATGCAACGAAGTAGATGCGCCGTATATTTTCAAAAGATTGACTGATTTTGTCCCGAACACTATAATAGCCCGATATGAAACGAAAATTGATTACTTCAGCCCTTCCTTATGTGAATAATATCCCGCATCTCGGGAATTTAATTCAAGTCTTGTCCGCCGATGTCTTTGCGCGTTTTTGCAGGCTCCGCGGATATACGAGTTTATATGTATGCGGTACCGACGAATACGGTACGGCAACCGAAACAAAGGCCCTCGAAGAAGGGAAAACGCCGCGCGAATTGTGCGACTACTACCATGCGATCCACCGCGATATTTATCATTGGTTCAATATTGCGTTTGACTACTTCGGACGCACCTCCACACCTCAGCAAACAGAAATCGTTCAGGGGATTTTTAAAGATATTGAAAAAAACGGCTTTATAAAAGAACATTCGATGGAACAGCTCCATTGTGCACACTGTAACCGCTTTTTGGCAGACCGCTATGTACGCGGTACCTGTCCTCACTGCGGTTACGAAGATGCGCGCGGCGATCAGTGTGAAGCCTGCGGCAAGCTGCTGGAGCCGACCGAACTAAAAGCTCCCCGCTGTTCAACCTGCGGAGCTGCGCCGGAGCCGCGCAGTACCAAGCACCTCTACATCGATTTGCCGGGCATTGTGCCGCAGTATGAACCGTGGATGCAGAAAGCAAGCGTAGAAGGGCAGTGGAGCAACAATGCCGTGCAGATGACCAAGGGATGGCTGCGCGACGGTTTACAGGAACGCGCCATCACCCGCGACCTGAAATGGGGCATCCCTGTTCCGAAAGCGGGTTTTGAAGATAAGGTATTCTACGTTTGGTTTGATGCCCCGATTGGCTATATCTCTATTACAAAATGCTTTACCGATTTAACCGGAGCCGATTGGAAAAACTGGTGGCTTGAGCAAAACGACATCGAGCTGTTTCAGTTCATTGGAAAAGATAATATCCCCTTCCATACGGTGATTTTCCCCAGCTCACTCATTGCATCGGGGAAGGATTGGGTAAAGCTCCATCATATTTCAAGCAGCGAGTACCTCAACTACGAGTCCGGCAAATTCTCCAAATCGAAGGGGATCGGCGTGTTCGGCTCCGATGCTAAGGATTCAGGGATTCCGGCAGATATGTGGCGCTTCTACATCTTCTATAACCGCCCCGAAAAGAATGATGCCCTGTTTACGTGGAAGGATTTTCAGGAGCGGGTAAACAGCGAGCTGGTGGGGAACCTGTGTAATCTGATAAACCGGACGCTCACCTTTGTGTCGCGTTATTATGACGGCGTTATCCCGCAGCGGGATGGGATGGCTTTCGCCCGTGAGGATGTCCGTGCGGTAACGGAAGGCTTGCGTGCTGCAGCAAAGTATAGCATTGAAAAAATTACCGCACTGCTTGAAGAAGCGGAACTGCGCGATGCCTTCCACGAGCTGTTTACACTTTCCTCAGTTGCCAACAAGGCGTTCCAAGACGGAGAGCCGTGGAAAAACCGCGAGGCTGATCCCGAAAAAGCGGAGGCGCTCCTCTTTGAACTGTGCTATTTAATCAAGGATTTGCTGATATTGATGCACCCGTATATGCCGGAATACGCCGATGCGGTTGCGTCGTTCTTAGGTATTAAGATATGGTCGGGCAATGTCTTTGACTGGGAACATCCCGTACAGCCCCGTCCTGAAAATACCCTTGCGTGGAAAAACCTCTTGGAGCGGAGCGGTTTGGAGCGGGTGCAAAAGCCTGCAATCATCTTTAAAACGCTGGAAAACGATGCGATTGCAGCATATCGTGAGCGCTATGCAGGCAGTCAAAAGGAACGTGCCGCGCAAGCCGGAAAACAGGCTGCGGGAAAGCAAGCAGGCGGAGAACAGGGCGGAAAAAAACAGCAGAATGCGGGAAGCAAAAACGAGAAGCAGAAAGCCAAGCCGGAATGGGCGGATATTTCTCCCGAACAGCTGTTTACCGATTATATTTCGTTAAAAACTGCGAAAATCCTTTCTGTGGAAAAACATCCCGATGCGGATAAACTCTTTGTGGAAACCATTGACGATGGATCGGAAGGTGGGCGGGTTATCCTTTCCGGCTTAGCGCCGTATTTTGCGCCGGAAGAGCTGGTTGGTGCGGATATTATCCTCGCAGAAAACTTAAAGCCGCGGAAAATGCGCGGTATTGAATCGAAGGGAATGCTCTTAGCGTCTCATTATACCGATGCGGACGGAACCGAGCGGGTTGAACTGGTCGGAATGCCCGGTGCGGCTGCCGGTACACCGGTAATGCTGGGAGATGCCGAAGCAGCTACGTCGCCGGTACAAAAACCGCAAGCTATTGATGCGGAGATGTTCTTTGCGGTGCCCTTTACGGTAGAAGATTTCCGCGTATGCGCTGCCGGAAAACAGCTCTTGGTAAACGGCAAACCGCTCGTAATGAAGCACGTTAAAACCGGTACGGTACAGTAACAGCGCAGATATCTCCGTGAAAATACACGGAGGTGTGTTTGTAGGGGAGGGGACTGCCGTTACGGTAATACTCAATGATCAAGAGTGTATAATTTTTAACCGGTAATCACAAGCGAGTTCGGTCAACAGCTCATCATGGGTGATAATGACAACGGTTTTTCCCGCTTGTGCAAGCGCATCAACCCACTGCACCATACTTAAAAGCCCTTCGCCGTCCATACCGCTGGTCGGCTCATCGAACACAAAGAGCTGCGCTTCCGAGCAATACGCCGCGGCAATTACCACCCGCTGTTTTTCTCCGCCGGATAGCGACGCAGGATGCCGGTTCCGTACCGCCTGCAAGCGGAACAGCTCAAGTGCTTTTTCCGCGTGCTCTTTTACGCTTTGAGACAGCTTTCGTCCCAGCAGCAGCTCATTGATGACGCTGTCGGAGTACAGCTGATAATCGGCATCCTGCATCACAAAATAGCTCATTCGCCGCCGCTGTGCACACGAGAGCTTCTGTCCGTGCAGGGTAATGCATCCACTCTGCTGCCGCAACAGTCCGCACAGTATCTTGCACAAGGTAGTTTTACCGGCACCGTTTTTTCCGGTCAGTGCAGTAATACTCCCCTGCGGAAATGTAAGACTGATATTCCGTATACCGCATTCCATTGCCCGACCGGAACCGTCTTCGCCGTGACATTCCGTATACCGTCCATTCCGGTATAAATACGTTACATTCGACACACATAAAGCAGCTCGCGATGCATCCGGCTCTATTTTTGCCGCTTCCGGTAATTTTACAACCGGATCCGGTGTTGACGTTTCTACTGCTGCGGCTCTTCCTTGCGTTTTTTTTAGTACGGCTCTTTCAGCTGCTCCTATCACTTCCGTTGTATGAATGTGATTTGTCCGCAAAGATAAGTCCGCCATACCGGGATAGCGAAATCCGAATTGCCGTAGCTCACCTTCCTGCAAACGGCAAAACTCCTCTGCCGTCCACCGGTGTGCAGCCCTACCGTTTTCGATATGCAAAAATGAATCTGCAATTCCTAAAAATGTGTGCAGCCGGTGCTCACTGATGATAATCGTTGTTCCCCGCTTTTTAATCTCCGCCAAAAGACCGGTAAGAATTTCGATACCGTCCGCATCCAAATTAGAAACAGGTTCGTCTAAGATCAAGATTTGAGGCGATAAAATAAGCGCTGCAGCAATCGCTACCCGTTGTTTTTGCCCTGCCGATAGGGTATCAACGGTTCGGCATAACAGCGGCTCTATGTTAAGAAGTGCAGCCGCTTCTCGTACCTTTTCTTTCACGTACATCGGCTCCAGTCCGATATTCTCTGCGGAAAACGCAATTTCATCCTGCACACTGTTCATAAAAAATTGACTGCGCGGGTCTTGAAACACAACTCCGAACGTCCGCACTCGCTGCTCAGGCGGCATAGACGCAGGTTCTCTCCCGGCAACCAGCACCGAACCATGTAGTGTTCCCTCGTAAAATGCCGGAGCTAAACCATTGATCAGCCTCAACACGGTACTCTTTCCAGCCCCTGATCTTCCGCACAAAACAACGCATTCCCCGTTCCGTATATCGAAGAACATTCCCTCAATGCAAGCATCCTGCCGGTTCCCTACCGCAAGCTCCGCTTCCCCATAACAAAACGATACATCACAAAATGTAATCATAGATATAGCAACCGTATTTTACACAATGGCAATGAGAACCATTGCGGTACCGTATAGTCCAACCGCAAGGTAGTCGTAGACAGATAGCGGAGCGGCATATATGCTGCTTCGTTTTTGAGGAGCGTCCAAACCGCGCAGTTCCGCTGTTGCACCCAATTCTGCCGACAGCTTTAAACAGCGAACGGTAAACGGTACAAAAAAACTTTCATACACAATAACCGGATGACGGACATAATCATGCCAATGCGGAAACAATCCCCGTGCCTTAATCCCCTCCCGAATCGATGCCATCTCTTTCCACAGTACCGGAAAAAAGCGCATCATCATGCAGAGCATAATCGTCACGGACTTAGGAATATGCAGGCTTTGCCAGCTTGCCATCAGCCTACTCGGATTGCTTTTTACAATGGCGGCAGCGAACATCACGAGCGGAATTGATCGGGCAAGGGTATGCAGGATCACATAGAGCAGCGCTGTATGCGGCGCACAGATCCGGGCAAGTACTTGGAGAATAGTATAGAAAAAGCACAAACGCCCTGCCGTTCGCACCTCCTTCACCTGCAGCAGATAACAGCCTGCCAGCAGGCACAGGCAATGCATTTGCCCGATCTGCTCGTAGAAGAACCAAACAGCCGTGGCGCACAGCATAACAGCAAGGTGTGTTCGGGGGTCGAGATTCCGCACTGGCTTTACGCTAACTTTGCTTTTTGAATATGTTTTTTGAAAAACAGCATACCGACCCAAAAACCTGCAGCCGCAAGTGCCGCCGAAATCAAACCGATAAGCAGCATCATATCAAGCGAACCGTAAAAACGAATCAACACTTGCTTGCCTTCTTCGGTATATGAATCACCTAAGCTCTTCAAATACGGCTCTTTAAAAAAGAACAACGGAATTGAACTACCCCAAGCGTACAGCGTCCAATATACCACATAGCCGATACCGTTCCGCACCGGGTTTTTGTAGGTAGTATTACCAAGCATCAAAAGCTCGCAGATGAGACCTACTGCAAGCATCACTGCAGAAAACCATGCCGAACCGAACGCAGCCATCATCAATCCGCAAAAAATTGCCGTTACAAGGAATGTTCCGTGTTTTGCTGTTTTGTTTGACATAACAATGTAGAGCGGTGCGCAGAAAAAAGCCATCACGCCGACGTAAAAAAGGTAATCGAGTGCGGGTGTTGCCGCTATTGTCATAACCATCTTAACGATAACCATAATCACCAGCATCGCAATATTAAAAATCGAAAGCGTGATAATATCCTTTAACCGCAGTCGAGCCGAATCGTTTGTTTTTACTTCCATAGTATTTCCTCCTCTTGAGTTAGCACCTACTAACTTAAGAGAATACTATAGCGGCAATGAACAGCTGTTTTCCACTCCATTCAGTCAAAACCTATCCAAAAAGCCGTGAAAATTGGCCAGGGTAAACGCATCAGGCTGTTTTTTTAATATCCCCGCAGAAAAATTGAGACTATTCGACCGAACTGCCAAGGATGGCAGTGGTTCCATACAGTAGTGATGTTTTGTGCACGCACAAAACTCGCCTTCAACTGATGTACATGGACGTACAACAGTTGAAGATGGTTCAAATGGTCTCACAGTCTCAATTTTTCCGCGATTTTTATCTATTCTGCCTGATGCGTTTACCCCTTTGATGGAAAAATGTGCGAAATTTTATGCAAAATTTCGTACAGAAGAGAGACTTGAGGATAGACCTTCCGTTAGTCTTTTGGAATAGATGGTACAGATGCTAGGAGCGCATAAAAAACCCCCGCAGGCACGACAAAGAATGAACATTCGTGTACATTCTTTGTCTGCGAGTTCACAGTGCGAACTCGATTCCGTTTGAAACCACTGCCATCCTTGGCCGTTTTGATACGTCGAGGATTTTCAAAAGCGGCACGGATGCCGTTGGTTCTAAGCAACAGCGATGTTTTTTTGCTTTGCAAAAAAACTCGCGTGCAAATTTTGACACGGAAGTCAATTCAGAACGGACAAGGATGTCCGTGGTATTAGACAGACGCGATGTTTTGACGTAAGGCAAAACTCGCAGTCAAAAATGTACAAGGATGTACATTTTTGACGTTGCGTTAGGGATTGCAGCGATAGCCTTTTTGCTGCCGAAAGAAGTCAAATGCAGTTTTCGACGTGAGGAGAAACACTGCTGAAATGATACAAACGCAGCAAAAAGCTATAAGCGTAAAGCCCGACGGGAACCGGAACGCCCAAAATAATTATCCATTACAAATTATCAATTATAAATTATTCCGGCGGTATTCCCGCGGAGAACACCCGAATGTATTCTTAAAAGCGGAAGAAAACTTATTCGGATTTTCGTATCCAATTAGGGAGGCGATTTCTGTAATCGATTTTTCCGTAGTGTGTAATAGCTGCGCCGCTTTTTGCATTTTGTATTCTTTTTGAAAAGCATAAATCGGTTTTCCGTATACCGCCTTAAAACAGTCTTTCATTACCGTTAAACCGATGCCGTATTTTTGCGACAAATCTTTTAACCGCGGATTTTCGCTCCAGTGTTCCGTAATATCAGCTTTAATCGCTTTTATCTTTTTTATATATACTCCTGAAAAACAGGTATGTGCCGCAGACTGCTTTTGCGGTTTATAGTGCTGCAATAAAAACAACAGCTCTAAAACTTTCAGCCGCAGGTAGCCGTTTGTTGTATCAGAGGGAAAGCAGCAATCTTGGGATGCTTCATATAATTCATTGAATATACGGAGCAGCATTGGCGGTGTTTTAATAACTGCGCATTTATTGTCGGGACAATAGTTTTGCAGTAGTGCCGCTAGGTCAATGGATATGCCTTCGATAGTATTCTGAAAAACCATACCTGTCTTTTTGACATCGATAATGATTGTACAGCCGGTGTAATATCCTAACGGGAAATAAGGCTTTTCGGTTTGAGCCTCCAAAACACCGACAGCAAAATCACCTTCACCGATATATGTAAAATAACCGCTTTTATATTCGCATTCAAACCTACCTGATTTGCAATAGGCTATTTCCAGAATATTCGGTACCGGCTCTTTTCGGTAATCACATGAGACCGCTTCAAAAGTTGTAAGTGCATAATCAACTCCTGAGAATAAATGAAAGGTTTTCATACGCCCGTTCGGTGTATCGCAGTTGATAGCATATTCCGTTATCAAATTGGTATTAGATACAATAGCGGCGCGTGTTCCGTGCCATTCGGTTGCGTGCGCACAAGAGTTCATATTAAGGTTCCATTATGAGGGTGATACTGTCTAATAAAGATGGATGAAACAAAAATAAGCGAATATCAATACATATCAATGGGTGCGGTAGTCCGACGGCAAGATACCCGTATAGTTTTTAAATTGAGTTGAAAAACTTCCCGCATTTTTGTAGCCGAGCCGGTAAGCAATTTCCGCAACATAGAGATTGCTGTGTGTTAAAAGTTCGCAGGCTTTTTCCATCTTTTTTTGCGTTATGTAGCCGGAGAATGTTTGCCCCGTAACCGCTTTAAACACATATTTGAATTTTGAAACACTCATATATGCTTCGGCTGCCAGTTCGGATAACAAAAAGTTTTGAGATAAATGATCGTTCGCATATTCTGTGATCTTTGCAACGGCACACTTGTCGGAAGCTGCAAGTTTTAGATCATGCATAGAGCGGAACTCTTCCGCTTTCTGCATAATGATTGCAGTCAGCTCATCGATCTTGCTTTTGAAAAAGAGCCGTGAACTAAGTTCACTCCCGTTAAAGCTGCGTATCTTGCTAAATATCGCTGCAATTTCAGGAATTACAACACCATGCGGAAACACCTGTAGATATTTTTTTAAATCAATTCCTTTTATACTGAACTCTTTTTTGAGATATGTTTCGTAATAATCCGGCAGCAGCTGAATACCAATCACCTTTGCCGGAACATTTTTTTTGATGACATATCGATAGGTTCGGTTATCCGGTGCATAAGCGATATACTGCATTCCTGCCGATACATTCCCCTGCGGATAACGCCGATCAGAATCGATGGAATCATACTGCTGTATGCTGATGGAGTCCTCTGCCGGCACGGAATATTCAAAATCCCTGATATATGAATGTTCCGCAATGCATATACTCGCATAGGAATCGAGCTGATATACGGCAGTGTATCCTTTGCCGTAGTCGGATGAGAATTGGTATGTATCAAAACACTCGTTCAGCAGCGCGCTTTTTTTGGTAAGTGTGCTGCCGGTATGTTCTATAAAACTTTGATAACTGTTGGTCAATTTTGATGTTCCTAATATAATCAATTATAAAATTGTACTTCTGCGTTATAGGCATCAGGCACTCTCCAGTGCGTCAAGATTGCGGAATGCCGTTATCGGTATAGGTAATTACAATTCCATCTTTTTCACAAAACACTTTACGACTCATAATAGTCTCCTACGTCCTATATTATACAATATATAGCCGAATAATGCTATGTTATGGAACATTATTTTATTTTAGAAATATTTGTCACTTTTCTATTAACCTGTATAATGCCGGTAAAATAAATTTTCTTCCATACCCTCCTCGCTTTCGCTCCCAGCCAAAAGATATAGCAAAAAGACAATGTTACGATGTTTTGATAGCCTTAGCTAACTTATATAGCTATGATAATACACAGGATTCCGGTATCTGTTAAAAAAGCTCAAGACGAATATTTAGGCATCAAAGATTACCGGCGCCTATATAAAAAGGAAAAAGTTGTACGATATGCAAGAAAACAAAACGGCCGTATTCGATGCGAGAACACTTCTTTTTTTAGATATGTTGATTATGGTTTTTATGCTGATTTCCGGAAAGCCGGAAGTAACGCTCGGCTCTTTTATTGTTGCGGCAGCAGTGCCGGTCATAACGGGATTATACGGCGCCTTAGTGTGCTACGCTATTTTGTTTGCAGTGCTTTTTTCTTATTACCAACTGATTTTTCATTTGAAGCTGCCGGTGTTTCACTACGCGTTTTTTTTCGTTATTGGAATACTCGCTTTTATCGTACAGCGGATTATTCCCTTTATGCTCCAGGGGACGGTAATTAAAAAGCAAAAAAATATTTCGGAAATTACGATGGCGCTCGAACGTATGCGACTACCGAGAGGAATTATTCTCAGTATAGCGGTGATGTTCCGCTATTTTCCTGCAATAAAAGATGACTTTTTTGTTATCATCGATTCGATGAAGCTGAAAGGTTTGTATACGTCAAAACGTTCGGCTATGCTTCATCCGATAAGGACGATGGAATTTATAATTGTGCCGATGCTGTTTAAAAGTCTGCGAACTGCCGAAGAACTTTCCTGCGCAGCACTGATCAAGGGCATTGAAAACACCGGTAAGAAAACATCGTATTTTGATGTCAAGCTCAGATCGATTGACCTTATATTTTCGTTCGCCGCACTCGCAATTCTAACAGCAAGTACAAGCGTAAAATTATTTTGAATGAGAGCCGCGCGTATGATCAATCTGAATGATGTAAGCTACAAATATAACGATGCTACGGCACAGGCAATTCGACACATATCCTTGTCCGTAAAAAAAGGTGAATTGGTTGCTATTACCGGAAAAAGTGGCTGCGGAAAAACAACACTGTTTCGCTGTATGAATGGGCTGTGTCCTCATTTTTATGAAGGAGAAATAACCGGCAGCCTTACGCTAAACGGCAATGCTCTTTCATCGATGCATATATGCGATATATCAGACATTGTGGCATCCGTTTTTCAAAATTCCGAAAGCCAGTTTTTTACTACCGATGTGCTTTCCGATCTTGTGTACCCATGCGAAAATTACGGTATAGAAAAAGAGGAAATACAAGAGCGGCTGCACCGTGTTACAAAACTGTTATCGCTGGAACCGCTTTTGAACAGAAAGCTTTCGGAACTCTCCGGAGGTGAAAAACAAAAGATTGCAATCGCTTCTGTTTTAATGTTGGATACGCGCGTTGTATTGATGGATGAGCCGTCTTCCAATCTTGACTATCGATCCGTTGAATTGCTTACACAAATACTTGCACAGCTAAAATTAAAAGATTACACGATACTCATCATCGAACATCGGCTGCATTATTTGGCGGAACTCTGCGATCGGCTCATCGTAATGGAAAACGGGTCTATAGTACGGGAATATGAAAAAGCTTTGTTACGCACTATCGGTAATGATGAGTTGCACAAACAAGGACTTCGCGGCTTGCATTTATTTCAAAATAACTGCGATACACTGATCTCTCCGCAGCGGCAACATACAGACAAACCGTTGTTGGTACTGCACGATATTCATTTTTCCTATCAAAAAAATGTTGAGGTTTTAAAAGGAATACATCTTTCAATATATCCCGGAGACAAGATCGCTTTAATCGGTAAAAACGGATGCGGAAAAACAACGCTTGGGAAAATCCTTTGCGGATTAAAACGAGAGAAAAGCGGCAATCTCTTATTTGACGGAAGCGCATTCCCTGCAAAGGTACGCAGTAAGACGGTCGGGTATGTGATGCAGAATGTAGACTTTCAGCTTTTCGGGTGCAGTGTATATGATGATTTATTGCTCGGTAACGAAATGCTGCACGACCGGAAAAATCAAATACAAACAGTGCTTGCAAAGATTTGTCTTTCAGAGCTGCAAGAACAACACCCGACCACACTGTCGATGGGACAAAAACAGCGTTTAGTGGTCGCATCATCATTTTTGCAAAATAAGCGGCTTACTATTTTTGACGAACCGACAAGCGGTTTGGATTACGGCAATATGCAAAATGTCTGTGCATTAATCGATTCGATAACAGGCAAGACAAACGCCTCTGTTATTATTACGCATGATTATGAGTTCATTTTGAACACCTGCAATAGAGTTGTTCTTTTGGAAGACGGACGGATAACCGAAGATTTTCAATTGAACGGCTCGATGCAGTTGGAACATATTTTTAAAGAGAGGTTATAAAGGTATGGAAACAAAAAACAATCACTGGAAAATCAGTTACTTTGTTTTAATCGGTTTAATGGCGGCGATTTATGCAGCCGTTATTTATGGGGTCGGAATGCTGACGTCTGTTACTATCCCCGTTATGCACGTGTTTGCGCCCAGTATGACGGGAATTCTCATGGGGCCTATCGTGCTTTTTGTTGTAAAGACTGTCCGGCGATTCGGCGTATTGACGCTGCTTGCCGGTTTGGGCGTTGCGCTTTTTACGCTGACCGGAATGGGAAGTATTAACTGTTTAATTTTTGTCGTCATTATAGGCTTGATAGCTGATGTAATTATCACAAAAACAGGATTCAAAACACTTTCAATCGGTATCGGTCACGGACTGACGCAGGCTGCCTATTTTACCGGAGGCGCGTTTCCCTTCCTTTTCTTTTTGGAACGAGAATTAGCAAAGTGGCAGGAAATGGGAATGAGCCGGGAAGAGATACTTGAATATGTACACTATTTTACCGGAACTTTCGCCGTAATCGGCATCGTATCTGCTATCATTTTCGGTATTGCAGGTATCTATATCGGCAAGCTCATTTTAAAACGGCACTTTAAGGATATGAAGTAGAGGATTGCCAATCATGCGATTTAAGGATTTTGTAAAAGAACATATTCCGGTTTATAGTGTTTCTGTGGCTCTGGCGATTGCTTCCGTGTTTTTCGGGTTGTTGCCGTATTATGCGGTGTACCGGCTGCTGCTGCGTATTGTGCAGGGCTGCAATGGGCGAACGGTGTTGTGGTATGCGCTGTTGATTTTGCTGTCGCTTGCGCTCGAAATATTGATGCACTGTCTTTCAACCGCTCTTTCGCATAAGACGGCGTTTTCTATTTTGAAAAAAGTGCGGCTTTCCATTACGGAAAAAATGATGCGTATGCCGCTGGGCTACATGCAAGCAAAAGGGAGTGGCTACTTTCACAGTCTCTTGATTGACAGCCTCGAGCATCTCGAATATCCGCTTGCGCATGCAATCCCCGAAACGACTTCAAACGTCCTGCTGCCTGTCAGTGTTATCGCATTACTTTTCAGCTTTGATTGGCGGATGGGACTTTCACTATTGGTACCTGCGGGATTGACCTTGCTTTTCTATCTTCCGATGTATATCGGCATTATGAACGAGTTTGCCGCAACCTATTATACAATGCTTGAAACGATGAACGGGCGCGTTATCGAATATATCCGTGGGAATAAAGAAATAAAAATTTTCGGACGGGAAGATGCGGCGCTTTCAAAATATGACACCTCCATTGATGAGTATAAAACCGCAACGCTGCATCTTTATAACAGAATGTATATTGCCGCTTCTCCTTCAATCGTTGTGCTCTCTTCGCTTTTAGCAAGCGTGCTGAGTGTCGGCGGTTTTTTATACTGCACCGGAAGTTTGAGCGCGTACTTGTATTTGTTTTCCGTGTTGGTGTCCGTCGGAATCGGTACGTCTCTTTTAAAGTTCACGGAATTTATGGATAACTTTTACTATATTAAAAATGGTGAGCGCCTTATCGACGAAGTTCTTTCCGCTCCGGAATTGCAGGAACCGGATACAGCCGCCCGCAGCATACCGAGTAATGAAATTGCGCTGCAGCATGTTTCTTTTGCTTATGAAGATGTGCAGGTGCTGCACGATATTTCACTGGTATTCCCTGAAAAAACAAAGACGGCGATTGTCGGTCCTTCCGGTTCCGGCAAAACGACTGTCGCCAATCTTATTGCGCGGTTTTGGGATGTGCGGGAAGGAAGTCTGACCATAGGCGGTGTTGCGTATCGGGATATATCGTTGGATGAACTGATGCGGCGGGTCAGCTATGTAACGCAAGACACCTTTTTATTCAATATGTCTATTTTAGAAAACATACGGCTTGGGAAATCCGATGCGTCTGATGAGGAAGTAATTGAAGCGGCAAAGAAAGCGTATTGTCATGAGTTTATCTGTGCGTTGGAAAACGGTTACGATACAATGGCGGGAGATGACGGAGCGAAATTATCGGGAGGACAGCGGCAGCGGATTATTATTGCGCGTGCAATGCTGCGGAATGCGTCGGTGTTAATTCTTGACGAAGCGACCGCCTATGCGGATATGGAAAATCAGCAAAAGATACAAAAGTCGCTTGAACAATTGTGTAAAGATAAGACACTTATTTTAATTGCTCACCGGCTGTCGACGGTTACCTGCTGCGATCAAATTATCGTGATGAATAACGGAACGGTCGCAGCAACGGGAACACACAGCGAACTTTTAAGAACCTCGCCGCTGTATGCAAAGCTGTGGGACACACACGAGCAAAGCCGCAACTGGAAGCTGGAGAGGGGAAAGGGGAATACGGTATGTTAAAAACGGTAAGGGATTTTATTAAGTTGATTATTTATGCGCTCCGATAAATTTATCACCGTTAAAGTGAATCATGTGTGTCGGATTATCTGCAATGCTTCGGCTGATATTTGATATACGGCATTGGGACTATTAACCGGTCGTGCAGGATCGTCTGGATTATAGAGAACTATTCCTGCTTGTACCATTTGATGAGTACTAAATCTCCTAAATGTTTCGCACGTATTTGGGGCATATATTTTATTATAATATTTTTTTGCAAAGTTCATCATTGGGGTAATACCCATCAACGGATTTTCAGCGTTTTTCCACTCTTTTTCCGGTGTCATATTTAAGAGTGAAAGTAGACAATATGCTGTCCGTTCATTTTGCTGTGCTTTCGGCATTCCAAACAAAGTAAGCAGATTAATTGCCTCTTCAATTTTTTTGTTGTATTTGTTCGTTTAGTTGCATAATGCGATAGACTCCACAAGTGAATCAAAAAGCGGTTGATTCCATTGATTTGATTGTTGCAGCTGTTTTCCCAGCTCTTTTAATTTCTGTAGATTAGGATACGGGATATTTCGTAAATCTGTTGCATTTACTTGGGTATGACCGCTAAATAGTCGAAAATTTCTATCAATATACGTTGAATTAAGCCAACAAATTAAACCGTATGAAATATCCTCAGATAATGAAGTTTTATTTATATGAAAAATATTCAGGTGATTTTCAAATGTAATACCATCAGTTATAAAATCTTGCGGCGTAATAAGTGAAGCAATAATACGCTTGGGTTCTTCTTTTGTTGAAAAGCGCTTTACTGCAACATAAAAACCTTTCGGGAACACTAATTTAGCAACATCTTCAGAATATAAAATTGCATTAGTTTTTTTTGATTGCTTTGGCCATTCAAGACGGAAATGTCGTAAATGAAGAGGATATATCAGAGGGCAAGCTCCGTTTTGATAGTCTTGTAGTAAAATATCCCATTTTCTGAAATCTACAACCGGTCCGGTAGAAACATTGATATGTAAATCTTTCAAAGTTGAATAACTGGAAAATGTTTCCGTATGAATCTTTTTTTCTTCGGGAATATGCAAGTATTTTTCTTTATCAAATGGATTAAGAATTTGAGAGAAATCAGCATCAAATACTTTAAAATCTGCAAACGACTCATCAGTGCAATAAGATACGCTTACTTTTTCTTGCTGTACATTTTTTTGCAGCATAATAATAATATTTTCCTGCAAAACCGCTTCATCCTTAAATGCTTTACTTCGCGACTTAAACAGATGGATATGTTTTATTGCACAGTGTTTCAAAATAAACTCTCGAAAGGGTTTATAATAAACACCATTACAAAAGCTTCTTGGAATAATAGCAACAATATGCCCCAATTCTTCAGTAATTGCAATAGCGGCTCCGATAAAGGCAGTGTATAAATTGACCGTCTCAAGACCAAAAACACGAGCGGCATGACGTTCCATAGAATGAGTTGCTATTTTTTTATAGGGCGGATTCATAATAACATGGGTATATGTCTTGTTTATATTCCATGTGTATTCAAATGCCGTTTTTGTAAGGAAATCTTCGGAAATTATTTCATAATCGGGTTTATTAAAACATGCATATGCTATATTTTTCTCTAATGTTTGCAATACCAATTCATCAATGTCGTACGCAGAAACAGAAATATCCGGCGCTTTCCAGTTTTCCTGCCGAATCCGTTCTAAAAAAGTGCAGGAAAGTGCTCCGATACCAGCTCCGGGATCGAGCAACCGTATTTTTTGATCGGTAACCGGAAATAAAGATGCCATAAAGCGGGCAATCGGATAGGGTGTAAAATATTGCCCTAAACGTGCCTTGTGTTCTATAGCGGTATTTACCGCATGAGTAAGTCTTTCTTCCTCCAGTGTCTCTGCCAGTGCAAACATACTGTGTTATAGCATATTTTGAGATTTTGTGGGAGAGGTATTCTGTTTTGTTAAGCAAAGTTGAGGTAATGACCATTTTTCCTGCTTGTTCTTTTTTAGAGAATATCTATAATGAATATACTAGGGCTTATAAGATGATTGTAGCTAATCTTTAAAAATTGGGATTTGTGTATGATAGATAAGAAGATAAAAGACGGATTTAGCCGTAGTTACAGAGCCTCGATTGATAGAATTGGAAGCCAATCAAGGCAAGTTGCACTGATTGGCGACCAACGGGAGGCTCTCAAGGCAATAGAAACCTGCGAATCCGAGATTGCTGCTGCAAAAGTGGTGACGGTTGCCTGTGCAGAAAAGGAAAAATGATATTGGGTAGCTGGTTATGAATAACGAAATGAAAACGATGGATAAAGACGTCTTTTTGAGAAGTTTTAAAGTGCTTTCAAAACACTCTTTTGATTTGCTTCTTGGTGCGGGAGCATCTGTCTCATCAGGTATACCGTCGGGAAGCGATTTGGTGTGGCACTTCAAACGAGAGATTTTAAATAGTAGCGGAAAAATAAATAACAAACAATTTCATGACTTAAAAATAGAAGACAATAAAAAGATAATTCAAAGTTATTTTGATATGAAAGGCGACAACAACATAACTAATCCATATTCGTATTACTTTGCACAATGTTATCCTGACCCATTAGTAAGAAAAGAATTCTTAACTGGCTTGGTAAGAGACAAAAAACCTTCTATTGGTTTTTTGTGTTTGGCAGCAATGGTTGATCAATGTAAGATCAATACGGTTTGGACAACGAATTTTGATGATTTGATTGAAAAAGCAATAAATGGATTAAATTACACAAGCTGTCAGATAGTATCACCTGAAAACGCAGCTTCTGTTCAAAATTTCAAAGAGGATATTCCTACCGTTGTGAAATTACATGGAGATTTTCGATATGATCCACTACAAAATACAGATGAAGAATTGCAAAAATTAGAGGAAAATTTACATCAATATTTTGTAGACGCATTAACAAAAAGAGGTTTGCTAGTGGTCGGATATTCAGGCAGCGATGAGTCTGTTTTAAAATCACTTGAAAAAGTCTTAGAGAAAAATAATGCTTTCCCCAAAGGCTTGATTTGGTGTATCCCAAAAGGCGTAACACCAAATGAGCGACTAACTCAACTGATTGGAAAGGCCAATACCAAAAATCAACGTTCTGGTTTTGTAATAATCGACAGTTTTGATTATTTTATGCATGAGCTTTATAAAATTTGCGAAGTAACAAATGTTCATATCGATTCAATTGCTAACAAACGTTTTGAAATGCGGCAAGCTTTCAGATTAAACCAGAGTATTTCAAACATCTCTCCTATTTTTTTGAATGCAATTAAAGCAATAAGTTTTCCTAAAAGCACTTTTTTAACTAAAACCAATATTGTAGGAGAAGGTAAATGGAGAAGATTACATGAAATAATTGGTAATTCAAATATCGTTGCCTCTTTTGGAAAAGAAGACTGCTTAAAACTTTTCGGTAACGAACAAGAAATAAAAGATGTTTTAAGAAACCATTTGACTGACGAATTAAAAATTGCGGATATTCCTGAGCATATATTTTTCTATTCCGATTCTTTTTATCTTGGAATGCTCTATGAAATGATTGAAAAGTGTTTAGTTAATGATTACGGATTATCTCTTTATGCAAAAGGTCGGAATATAAGAAGATTTTATTCCGTAAATGATCCCTTGAGCGAAAATGAAATACACGATATTCAACAACGAAACAGAAATTTTAATATCAATCAAAATAATAGCGTTTTTGAGGCATTCGAATTTAAGCTCGAATTTGTAAACAAAGAGCTGTTTTTACTTATTTGCCCAACTATTCACATACAAACAAAATCAGGAGAAGATCCTTATAAAAATGTCCTTCAATTTCTCTCGAATACAATCCTCTCAAATCGTTATAATAAAAAGTATGGGCAAAAATTAAATTTTTGGATAAAAAGATTACAAAATAAAAATAGAGAGTTATCATTTAAACTTGGCGACTTTGAAATTAAATTTTCAGATTATTATTCAACAGCTGCAAAAAAGGGAAAAGATAATATTTATTGCTTTGACAATCATATCAAACTTAACGAACCATCGATTTATTATCATTATCAAGATGAATCGAAGCAATCTATCCATCCTATCAGTGGCTTGAAAATATTTGGACCTTTAGGAAGAAGTTTTGAACCGAATAGTAACCATTCTCCGGTTAATCTTGCTATTATAACACCTGATTTTGGATTTGATAAACTTAAAAGACATTTAGAATCGCTATTAGATAGCATAAGCCCTCAATCGGAAAGAGAATATTTGAGAGATTTTCCTGGTTTTTATAACGTATTTAAAAAACATTTGATTATCCCTAATTCGATTCAGAGTGAGTTCGTAATTTCAATTCCCAATAACGAAATAAAATCATTTTCTCCAGTTCAGTTTTACGACTATTTGAAGGGTAAAATAGATAATCTTGCTTTAAAAAATCATGATATAGACTGTGTTGTAATTTATATCCCTGACCAATGGAAATGTTTCCGAGAATTGAAAAACAATAATACATACTATGATTTACATGATTCGCTAAAACTTTTTTGTGTGAAAAGGGGCTTGAAAATACAACTTATAGAAGACAAGTCCATAAATTACCAAGACCAAGCAAAAATACGATGGTGGCTTTCGTTAGGACTATATGTAAAAGCAAATGGATCGCCTTGGAAAATAAAAACATCTAATAAAGAAACTGCTTTTATTGGTTTGGGATATGCAGTAAGACAAAACGCAAAAAATAAAGTTGTTCTTGGGAGCAGTCAAATTTTTGACGCTAACGGGAACGGATTAAAATTTCTATTGCAACCTATTGAAAAACCTATTTTTTATAATAGAAACCCATTTATGAGTAAAGATGATGCGTTTAAATTAATTAGCAACATCAGAAACATTTACCATAAAATAGACCCAACTATAGGATTAAAAAAATTAGTTCTTCATAAAACAACATACTTCACAAGTGAGGAAATGGAGGGTATAAGTCATGCATTAGAGGGGATTGATAATATTGAGCTATTACAGATTCAGCAGTTTAGTAATTGGAGGGCGATAAAGTTGTTAAAAAAACAAAATGCAAACACCCATGATTTTGATGCTTATCCGATAGAACGGGGAACGGTTATACAATTAGATGATTTTAGTTTTTTACTATGGACACATGGACTCGTTCAAAATCAAGAATTGAATGGAAGATACTATCAAGGTAAACGTGGTATCCCAGCCCCATTATTAATTAAGCGTTTCAGAGGAACAGATTCCATAGAAACTGTTGCTAATGATATTTTGAAGCTTACTAAAATGAATTGGAACGGAGCAGAATTATATAAGACTTTACCTGTGACAATTGATTTTTCAAGGCGCCTTTCAGTCATGGGAAAGCAATTAGAAGAGCTTGGAGGCAAGGCGTATGATTTTAGATATTTCATTTAATGTGTTTTATGTTCTGCCTATTGATTAGGTTAAAATGTGAATATAAATCGTTATCGATGGCGACAGTCAAAACATCGAACAAAGTACGGACACAAAAGGCAATTTCTATACGGTGTATTACGATGAAAAGAAATAGAAATTACTCCTACATACATACATATCACTTAAGCGGTATCAAAATAAGAAATCTTCGAGGTCGTCAAAATTCGTTGCAAACCACTATTACTTTAAAGTAATAATCACAAATTCTCTCGGCATATCAAACTTGGTCATAATGCTTGCGATACGATTCATACATGTTGCTGCGGATATATTGGTATGAATAAACAGCATATTACCTTTAAGGTTTGAGATTTTATCCGGGAATAGCCCATCAAATGATTTATATCGGGTGGTTAGGTCTATATTCTTGTCTATGATCGTTTTTAATAAACCCCAGTGTAGAATTACACCTTCGCGATTGAATAAGTCAGTTTGATTATCAAGGATAAATTGGAAATCATATCTGCTATCTTCTTTCATAAATGTGATAAACTTTATAAATACATCTTGCCAAGTAGAGACGTTAAAAACGCTCTCGTTGATTATCATTTTTGCCGGTTTATTCCCCTCTGCCCAATCACCGGCATCGTCATCTATAGGAGAAAAGGTTGTAACATCAGGTTTTTTTCTATCATAGTTAGAAGCTGCTTGATATTGTTGAGGTAATGGGAATGTCTCCAAGAACCAATTAATCATATTTGATTGGTGTTGTTTTATACTATCCTCATTCCAAACATCATTGTTAAGTATTTCCAGTCTATAATATAAAGAAGAGGTGTGCAGTTTGGTTTTCTTATCTTTGAAAGGGCTATTCCCTATTTCACTATTAAACTCTGTTAGAATGAGATTTCCAATATTATGCAAATATTTTTTATATATTTCTTCATAATTATTTCCAAGCATTGTTTTCCACTCATCATTGAGTGTCTGCGGCATAATGTGTTCTATCGTGATTTTAGCATTTCTAAAATCAACCGGGACTTTTGCATTGTGTTCTTCTATTTTTCCCAGAATAAATTTTCCATACGTTTTAAAATCTTCATAAAATTTTGAAATCATCAAGACTTGCCGCATTTCATCATCATTCGGAAGTCTCATTTTATAAAACATACTTGATAATAAATCGATCATTTCAATTTTCTTTTGCACGAGATCATGTATTCGATTGCAGAGAAGTACGATATTTTTATTTTCTCCTTGTGTTAGCCGTGCTATTCGTCTCCGTATTAGATACGTTCTAATGATTTGCAATATCGCTATAAAATTATCATCACTAAATATGATAGTGCTTGTTTGATTTTGATGATAATAAAGCAGTCCAAGGATAAACGGTTTAAATGCTTCGGTCTTTATATCATGAAAAATATTCCTCAACAGTTCCTTTATTTGACTGTCTTTTATTTTATCTGGTGAAATAGTATCAATGATTTCTGCTTGTATAATCCAAGTATAAAGTTTTACATGCTTTACGATGTCGTCAATAAAAGCTTTATGATTAGCATACGATTCTTCGACAAAGTTTTTGAAGTTTGCATAAATTTCTTTTGTGTTATTATCACTTACAACTTTTATAGAAGTAGATTTTTTATACTGTAAAAAATCTCGAAAAAAGTCCGACGTACTACCGGTTAATTGTAGTTCAATTTTTGGATACCAAATTGTTTCATACATGATCGATTGATGCGTACAGTCCATATTGAGCAAGACATAATTTCTGATTAAATCGGATAGAGTGAGCGGTTTTCCTAAAGAATTGAGCGTTTCAAAAATAATTTGTGGGTCTTCACCTTTAAATGGTCTTTCATCTAAGAAAATAACAGCAACATTAAGCCGTTGGATAGCTATAATATATTTTTCCAATGTAATTTCAGGATGTGATATTTTTATATTTGCTATTAGTTTAGTGAATATATCATACGCATTTTTTATTATACCGGGTTTTGCACTTGTTCCATTTATTAATGCACGATAGGCATCCCAATCTTTTGAAACTTGCTTTAATTTGATTTTATCTTGAAAAGATGATGCGTTATTAGTTAAATAAGTATCGGTGATAAAGTCTCTATTTTCTTTGTTTGGTTCATTATCTCGTAAAGCAATCAAAAAGAGCAGTGTCGTGGTTAATCGTTGTTGCCCATCGACAACAATAGACTTATTCACAAATCCTGCTTTTTCTTCTTTTATAACAAGTGTTCCAAAAAAGTGTTCAAGTTTATCGGATTGTGACGTATCAAGCTCGGAATTAATAATCCTGATAATATCGCTAAAATACCTTTCTATTTCTGTTTTGCCCCATGCATAAGCTCTTTGAAATGGAGGAATAAAAAATGAGGTTGCATTTTTCGCTAAAATATCATGAATGGAATGTGTCTCTGTTTGCATAATTGTTTTTCCTTGCGTTTGCGGGTTAGCAAACGCGACGTTTATAAAGTAACATAGCTGTGCGATTATCAAATAAATCCAGACAACTACTAACCTTATATCACAAATGAGCATATCTTACTACTACCCTAAGTTACTTCCCCCACTTATGCTTGCAGTCAAAATATATCGCAGGAAGACAATGTTTCGTTTGTTATACGGACAGCAGACGGGAAAATGATATAGAATTGCAGAAATGGGGGAATCGGTATGTTAAAAACGGTGCAGGATTTTATCAAGTTGATGAGCAGGCAAAAAAGGGAACTGTATGCTTCGCTTGTGTTGAGTTTTTTTGACGGCTGGCTGATTGTGGTTCCTTTGCTGGCAGCGTTTCATATTACCGCGCGGATGCCGGAATTTAATCCTGACGTTGCGGAGGCTTTGACGATGCCGGTAATGATCCGGTATTCGCTGATTATGCTGGCGAGTATTTTTGCCCGCATCGTGCTGCGCTACCTTGTTTCGTATCTGCGGTCGGGCGCGGGGTATAAATGTATGGCGGAAGAGCGCAAAACGTTGGGGAAGGAATTGCGGAAGGTGCCGCTCGGTTTTTTTAATGAAAAGAATTTGGGCGATGTGGTTTCGACGATTACCTCGGACGCGGCGTTTTTAGAAATAGAAGGCATGGGTGTCATTGAAAAAGTTGCAGTCGGCATTCCGGTATTTATCATCGCGCTTATGATCTGTCTTTCATTTGATTACCGTATTTTTTTGCTCGTGCTTGTCTTGCTCATCCCGACATGGTTTGCCTACCGATATCTTGCAACACGGCAGGATGCGCTCAAGCTAAACCGGCAAAAATTGATCGGGCAGGTAACGGAAGATACGATTGAATTTATCAAGGGACTTCCCGTATTGAAATCCTACAATATGACGGAAAAACAATTTTCTAAAACACAAGACGCTTATGAAAGATTGCGCGCATTTTCCGTACGAGGAGAATTTGTTCATATCCCGCCGATGGGCATGTATCAATTATGTTTTCGGCTGATTACGACAGGGATCGTATTTCTTTCCGGACTGTTTCTATTGAACAAGGACTTCATATTTCCGCAAGCCTTTTTATTGATGCTTGCCTCGTTCAGTCTTTTTACCGGCGCCGAAGCGATGGGTATATTCAGTATCTTTGCAAAGATGACGCAGCAGTCCATCGACCGGATGAATCAGATTAAGACGATCCCTAAATTAGAAGATATTTCCGGCACGGAAAAACTTGAGCGGTACGATATTTGTTTTGAGCATGTGGATTTTGCATACAATAAAACGCCGGTATTGCGAGATGTTAGTTTTTGCGTACCGGAAGGAACGACGACGGCTCTGGTCGGACTTTCAGGGAGTGGCAAAACAACGATTACGAATTTGATTGCCCGCTTTTGGGATATCCTGCCCGGACACGGGGAGATCAGCATCGGCGGCAAAGCGGTAAAAACGCTCTCGTACGAAAACTTGTTAAAGAATATCAGTTTTGTATTTCAGGATGTATTTTTGTTTAATGATACCGTGCTGAACAATATCCGTATCGGACGGCCTGATGCAACAATTGAAGAAGTCTGTGAAGCAGCACGGCGTGCAGGATGTGCGGAATTTATTGAAGCGATGGAAGATGGCTACAACACGGTTATCGGTGAGGCGGGAGCACGGCTTTCCGGCGGAGAAAAGCAGCGTATTTCCATTGCGCGGGCGCTTCTCAAGGATGCACCGATTATCCTTTTGGATGAGGTGACGGCAAATGTCGATGCGGAAAATGAGCAGCTAATTCAAACGGCTTTACAGGAACTTTTGAAAAACAAAACAGTGATTATGATTGCACATAAACTTTCTACTATACAGAACGCTGATCAGATTCTCGTGCTGGAAAACGGAACAATCAGTCAGCGCGGCTCTCACGCAGAGCTGATTGCACAAGGGGGACTATACCGGCGGCTGTGGGATATACAATATGAAGCGGAGCAGTGGAGAATGTAGGGGAAAAGAGGTGGAATAGATTAATAATCCCCCGTCATGATGGCTTTCCTTAAAATCCTATTTATTCTTGTCTGACAGCCTTTACCTCTAGATTGAAGTGCTGTAAGTATATCTGCATCGTACCATGAATTTTCCATTGACACATCCGCTTCTTTGTCATACAATGCTAACAAAGTTATCAAGAACAAGAGAGATACTCTAAAAGCTTAAAGTTAGTTTTTGAGGGCGACTACTACACGGATATGGCAAGCGGAACGTACGAAGCAACCCACACAAGAATTTTAGAAAGCGGCAAAGAGATGTTTTTGCGGAATGGTTACGAACGCACGAATCTGCGGGATTTGTGTGGTGCGGCGGGCGTAACGACCGGTGCATTTTACCGTCATTTTAAGGACAAGGAGGCGCTCTTTTCGGCGCTTGTGGAACCTGCCGTCAATAGTATCCAAGATAAATATGAAACGGCTGCGGATGAGTGCTTTCATTGCCTGAGTATGGGAAACACGGAAGACATTTGGGCAATTTCGGCAGAGACGATAGAAGCATTTGTCCGCATCATTTACGCGCATTTTGATGAGTTCAAACTCCTTTTGTGCTGCGCGGATGGCACACCGTATATCGATTTTACTGACCGGCTTGTCGAACGGGAACTGCAAGACACACACCGTATGTACGAATTTTTGGATAAAAAGCATATTAAATACAGCCGGATTGATGGAAAAAAACTGCACATGCTGATCCATTCTTATTTTTCTTGTATTTTTGAAACGGTTTTGCATGATTACACGCAGGATGAAGCGCTTGAAGTTGTGCATACCCTTGCCGAATTTTTTTCTGCCGGCTGGCGGAAGGTTTTGCGAGTGTAATATATTTTTTTTGAAGAAAAGATAACAAAGTGTGCTATCAATGTTATCACAAGAGGTGCTCTAAAAAATACAGATTTTAGAGGTTTCCAATATTTTAATGGAGGTTTGCGTATGCAAAGCAGTAAGTTGTCGGCGAAGGATCTGATAAATATCGGAATCTATACGGCGATGTATTTGGTTATTTTTTTTGTGATCGGGATGATCAACGCGATTCCGGTGCTGTATCCGTTTTTATATGTGATTGTGCCGATTGCGACGGGGATCCCGTTTATGCTGTTTTTGACAAAGGCGGATAAGTTCGGGATGGTCTTTATTATGAGTGTTATTTTAGGCCTGTTTTGGTATCTGATGGGATACACGTATCTTCCGATTATCGGCTATTGCGTGATGGGAGCACTTGCCGATCTAGTACTGAAGGCGGGTAAATACAAGAGTTTTAAGGCGAGTGTGCTTGGCTACTGGCTTTTTTCTTGCGCGATGATAAGCTGTCAGGCGCCGATGTGGCTTTTTGCTGCAACGTATATGGAAAAGGTGCGCAGTTCAATGGGGGATCAATATGTTGAAGGGGTGCAAAAGTTTATGCCGCCGTGGATGGGATTTGCGGCAATCGGTATTCTGTTTGTCTCTTCACTGCTCGGTGCGCTGCTTGGAAGGCGGATGTTGACAAAGCATTTTGAAAGAGCCGGTATTGTATAGGTGCGTATAGATGCTGCCGGTGCTGCATGGTGTTAGATAAGGGTTATATAAAGGATTGTATAATGGAAGATTTTGAGCCGTATAGACCGCCGCGGGCGAAGGGGGTGCACATCGATCCCCGCACCAAGGTGCTGTTTATGTTTTTTCTTGCAACGCTGATTTTTTTTGTGGAAGAGCAGAGTATGCTGAATATGGTGATTGTGCTTATTCCCATTAGTCTGCTTTTTCTGAACCGCCAATACCGGCCGGCGCTGATTTACGGAGGGCTTTTTGCGCTGGCGGCTGCGGTCAAGCTGTCGAACATGGCGGGGAGTTTTCCGTACCTTGCGGCGATGCTGTGGGGGCTTTTAAGCGAGCTGATTTTCCGGTTTTTTCCGGTGTTTATGTTCGGCTACTATATTATCGAATCGACAAAACCGAATGAGTTTATCGCGGCGATGAGCCGGTGGTATGTGCCTGATGCGCTGATTATTCCCATATCCGTTGTGTTCCGTTTTATTCCTACGTTGGGAGAAGAAAACCGTTCAATCGGCAGCGCGATGCGGATGCGGGAGATTGGGCTCGGTACGCCTCGGTTTTGGCGGAACCCTACGATGATGCTGGAGTACCGGCTGATTCCGCTGATGATGTCGATTGCCAAAATCGGAGAGGAGTTATCGGCGGCAGCTTTGACGCGGGGCTTAGGGGGATTGAAAAAGCGGACATGCCTTGTTGAGCTGCACTTTGGCATATACGATGCGGGCATTGCCGTTATCGCGGCTGCGCTGCTTGTCTGTACGGTGTTACGCATCGGGGGATGATTGGGGAGCGACACAGATTAGACAATGATATGGAAAATGATGCAGATGAGAGGATGATAAGATGATTGAGTTAAAAAATGTAACTTTTACCTATCATAACGCGGAGCGGAGCGCGGGAGTGTACGGCATTGACTTACAAATCCCGGCGGGACAGGTGGTACTGCTATGCGGGCTGTCGGGCTGCGGTAAGACGACGATTACCCGCCTGATTAACGGGCTTGCTCCGGCGTATTATGCGGGGACGCTGGAAGGACAGGTACTTATCGACGGGAAAGATTCGGCGTCCGTAACGCTGTATGAGCTTTCGCAAAAAGTCGGGTCGGTGTTTCAAAATCCGCGCTCTCAGTTTTTCAGTTTGGATTCCACGAGTGAAATCGCTTTCGGCTACGAAAATACCGGTGTTCCGCGGGAAGAAATGTACCGCCGCATCGGGCAGGTAAGCAGAGACCTTGATATGGCTGACCTTTTGGATAGAAACCTGTTTGCGCTTTCAGGCGGAGAAAAGCAAAAAATAGCGTGTGCTTCCGCGGCGGCGATGCAGCCTGCCATATTCGTCTTGGATGAGCCTTCTTCCAATCTTGATCTCCGCTCCATTGCCAATTTGAAGGCGGTAATAGGGAAATGGAAGGAGCAGGGAAAGACGGTCGTTATCGCCGAGCACCGACTGTACTATCTGATGGAGATAGCCGACCGAGTGATCTATATGGAAAACGGGCGGATTATCAAGGATTTTCCGATAGCGGAATTTCTGAAGGTGGACACGGAAGCGCTGCATCGGAAAGGTTTGCGTTCGCAAAAAGCAATGGAATACACTCCGGGATGTATCCGTGCATGTCAAACCGGAGGAATCCTTGAAGGAATCTTTGAATGTGCCCCCGCCGAAAAGTCTCCGGCATTTGACTGTGCCTCTGTCGAGAGGCCACCGGTATCCGAATGTGCTCCTGCCGAAGAGCCGCCGGTGTTTGAAGATACCTCTGTCGAAAAGCCGCCGGTATTCGAGCGGTACGTTACGTTTTCCGGTCTTGCGTTTTCTTACGGGAAAAAGCGCGTTCTCGATATACCGGAGCTGAAGGTACCTTCCGATGCGGTTACGGGTGTGCTTGGGTTTAACGGCGCAGGAAAATCGACCTTGGCGCGGGTTATCTGCGGGCTTGAAAAACAGGCGAAGGGGGTGTTGAACGATAACGGAAAATTCTACACGGCAAAGGCACGGCTGAAAAAGTCCTATATGGTGATGCAGGATGTCAACCATCAGCTTTTTACGGAAAGCGTTATCGAAGAAGTCTTGTTGAGTATGGATTCAGGTGATGTAAGCGGCAAAGCGGCGCATCAAAAAGCTCGGCAAAAAGCGCTTGACATTTTGGATGCGATGAATCTTTCGGAATTTAAGGACGTTCATCCGATGGTGTTATCGGGCGGACAAAAGCAGCGACTTGCCGTCGCAAGCGCGATTGCTGCCGATAAGGAGTTTCTTATTTTTGACGAACCGACCAGCGGCCTTGACTACGCACACATGCGGGAAGTTGCAGAAAATATCACACGCCTTGCCCGTGCAGGCAAAACCGTGTTCATTATCAGCCACGATCCTGAGCTGATTGCTGCATGCTGCAATTACTTTATTTTTCTGGATGGCGGAAAATTGGCGTGGAGCGGCGGCTGGTCGGAGGCGATTATGGAGAAGGTGCAGGCGTTTTTTGAGGGGAGGTAGCGGGGAGAGTGAGCGGCAAGCTTAGCTTAAAGCGGTGCTCATTAAACGGTATTTATTTCATCATTTCAGCTTCTACAGCTGACGCAATTTCCGTATTGCAGATACGGATACTGCAATCTTCTTCTTCCGAATATCTTCATGGGTTATCGTAAAAGAATGGAGTAATTTTATAAGCTCATTGTTAGAAAGGGTTTCTAAATATGATAAAGCAGCGGAGGATACCTCGGACATCTTGCGTGCAATCTATAATTCTATCTTTAATGATGTGCCATCCAAATAAATTGCCTCCGATTCTGTGATTTTAATTTTCTGTTCTTCGGTAAATCCTATGGTTTCTCCGTGGTGCAGCGTTACATCTTGCCGTAAAACGTACTCAAGGATAGATAATAGAAAATCATATACTTCACTGCCTTTCATATGTGCATCGATTATTTCTATTTCGGATTTACCGAACTCTTTCATCCCGTATGTATAAACACTGCTTTTCTCATCTCCATTGATAATCCCGATATACACCCACAGCTGAATCGGTAACATATCCTCCAATAAAAAATGAGCAAAATCAAGATAAAGATTTTTCTGAAGTAACAGTGTCGATGCACCTTGATATACCCCTATTGCCGTTTCACACGTTCTCAAAATAGAAGCATTCACTTTAGTTAATAAAGAGTACCTTTCCACTGCCGAGGTATTGCCGGCTAAAAGTGAAACTATTGCATGCTGTGTATGTTTTTTTACCTCTTTCTCCGCATCTTTCCAAAGGTAAGAATAGCTGTACATGGATTCAAATTCCTCAGCGGGTATCGGTGCAGGCATCAACGCAATGACTACACGTTCTTCGCCGATTTCAAATGAAGCGGTAGTATCATCACCCTCTATCTGATCAACCGTAAGTCCCCAATATGATTTTAAATCCTCGATAACTTTCTCCAATGAATACCCGCTATCACCTTTAAACATTGGCATAGATAAAATGAGCGGTGCTTGAGTGTCCATTTTTTTATTTTTTTTACCGAATGTGTTCTTCAAAATTCCCATGATATCTCCTGTTTGCTATTATAACTTTTTCTGAATATAATTCTACTTTCTTCACAATTTTTTCCTGCATAACATAAAGATAGAAATAGGCAGCGGTATATCAACCGTTTAGAATGCCTTTCCTTTTTTGAACTGCGATGTTTTTGCTGCGTAAAAATATCGCTACTGAATAGAACCATCGCCATCCGTGCCGCTTCTGAAATGCTTTTTGCAAAGGGGTGGAGTAGATGCTTTGCATTTTTGCAAAAGAGGAGAGTTTAAACATATTAATAGGTAAATACGATTATGATACCGACATAGCAGTACAACGGGAAGAAACTTCTGATATGGGGCTCTCAGAGGGCAAATCCCGCGGTTCCCGAAGTCTGCCTTGCTTTGTCCTTGCTGGGCTTCTTTAATGTTTGCTCCGATGCTCGTTCCGCTTTTTAAAAGCTGTTTTGACATAACAAACTCACGGTTCGTATCGCAAAGCTTTTTGTACAAGGCGATGACCTTCAACGCAAACGCCTTTGATTTATCAACAATCACATTGTCAATTTGTAATTGATAATGAGTAATTCATAATTCTGAATTGTTTTCCCCCTCAGTTTCAGTTTTTATCAAAAAAATGATGAATTATCCCCATTTTGTTAGCCATTTCTTCATCCGTGCTCTATAAGTAGTTATATATGCCTATGGAGGAACATACTATGAAAAAACGTAATCGCCGATACAAAGATTCTGTCTTTGTCGACCTATTCAGTACAGACAAAACCGCGAAAGCTAATTTTTTATCGCTATATAACGCGCTGCACGGTACTGATTACCAATCTACCACTATTTTGAAAAACATACGGCTTAAACAAGTACTCTATATGAGTTTCGCTAACGATGTATCGTATCTCGTTGACAATAAGATTATCGTGCTGGCAGAACGTCAGTCGACCATAAATCCCAATATGCCAATCAGATGCCTTGAATATATTGCTCGCTTATACGAATAGTTTTATAAGTCAAAAGAAAAGTATAGCCGTAAACAGTTAGCTATTCCAACACCGGAGTTTTATGTCTTTTATAACGGAAAAGAACCATATCGCGGTGATTCGCTCTTAAAACTATCTGATTCATTCACTCAAAAACATAATGAATATGCTCTTGAATTATCCGTAAAAGTGGTTAATATCAATTATGATAAAGCAAGTGAAATACTTGAGCGCTGCAAGCCGCTGAAACAATACAGCTTGTTTGTTGATGCCGTACGCCGCAATATTGCTGTTGATAAGGAACATGGGTTTGAAAAAGCAATCAAAGAATGTATACAAAACGATATTTTACGGGAATATTTACAACGGAAATCGAAGGAGGTTCTGAACATGTTAATAGGTGAGTATGATTATGATACCGACATAGCAGTACAACGGGAAGAAAGTTTTGATATGGGGCTTGCAGAAGGTGAAGCAAGAGGTCGCTCAGAGGGTTCCCGTCAAGCAAAGCTTGAAACGGCAAAAACAATGCTTACTATGGGCTATCCGCTTGTGGATATTTGTAAAATTTCCGGCCTAACCACAGACGAGGTAGACGCTCTAGACGAAACTCATTCCTAATCCTTCTTGCAGCCGTATTGCTGCTGACTAGTATTACCACCATCTATGGCAGATATGATAAAACAGCCTGATACGTTTTCCCCTCTGCTGGAAAAAACTGTGCGGAATTTTGTGTAAAATTCCGCACAGCAGGGAGGCAACCGCACTAAAATACTTTTGATACGGTTGCCTCCAAGGAATCCCCCCTTAGGTTGCCGTACCATGGCAGTTGTTTTGAAAATAGCCACCACTGTCTCCAATTACCGAGCCGGAGCCTTCTTGGTTGTCTTTGATCTCGCCGCCAGCCCAGTTAAAATAATGCTGAAGCATCACCGCCTTGCCGTCAGTATTTGCTTTATTCTTGGTAATTGTTCCGCCTGACATCGTAAAACTTCCCTGTGAATATACGCCGCCGCCATTTTTGGCTTGGTTGCCGGTAATTGTTCCGCCTGACATGGTAAGTGTTCCGTCTACAAAAACAGGACCTTTTCCGTCATGGTCACCCCCGTTTGTAAACCAGGAATTTTTAAACTCGGTAATTGTTACGCCATTTTTGATTTCTGCCGTGCCTCCGGTTTCTACATAAAGCGCGTATTGACTATTCCTTCCGTACGCAGCGCCTTGCAGTTTTATTAGCCCTTTTAATGTTAATGAGGCATGTTCTTTTACATGTAAGTGTTTATAGTCGTTCCACTTCTGAGGACATGTTAAGGTTACCGCTGTATCAGCCTTGAGCATAATCTTTTTATGTCCCCGGTATTTGAACCGTTTGAAGGTCGTCGATAGTACCCGCCAGCTTTATAATAAAAGGCTTATCATCGGCAGGTGCAGCCTGAACTGCTTCTTTCAACGTTTGAAGATCCTCAACTTCCGCTTTCAACAAACCGGTAGCGGAAATGTACCAAAATATCTTCCCGTTCTCCGATCCCACCGTAACTTTCTGCGGCGGCACGGTGAACTTCTTGCGGTTTTCGCCGGTTGTTATATTGCCCGTAAGCACCGTCGTCGCCCTGTAGCTTTCCGGCGTAATACGCGCGGCGGGTTCTTTGGGAAGATTGCTGCACCGGTTCGCAATCTACCTAAGCGGTTATTTTGAAGATAGGAAGGGTCGAAGGGAAGGAAAGGCTCTTTTATCCGAAACAAGTGTCTTTCTTTCCCTTACCTATTACCCATTTAATTAGGCAGTATATAAAACTTGGCGTTGTCTAAAATTTTGAACTGACTGGCAGCAGTTTTAAGCTGAAAATCATTACCACTAGAACCAGATCCTCCAGAGTCTAAATCAAAGCTCGCATCTCCATTTACCACTTTACCACTATTTTGCAGAACATCGCTATGATATGTTCTAAAGGTTTTGTAATTAAACTTAATATGTCCTTTACCTCCGTTACTTGTGTTGTTTACTTCGGTAACGTGCATAATGCCGTAATCATATTTACCTGTCATATAAAGTATCAGTTTGCCTTGCAACGTCGTGATAAGGTTGGTAATTGTTTTACCCTCCGTATAAACCATTGCAGAGTTTGCGGCTCCAATTTCGGCTTCTATCTGATCCTTCGTGATATTGGCAAAAATGTCAGCGAGAGTGTTTGACAATGTACCGTCGCTTTTCACTGTCCAACGCTTGTTGCCATTCGGTGTTACGACGAACTTGGTGTACTCCGTACCGACCTTATCTCCCGCAAGCACCTTCGTCCCCGTCTGGTAGTTGTCGTTCGGTACCGTAATGCGCGCCGCGATTCCGCCTTGAGGGGTGAGCGGGTCGTCAACGGTTATCGCCTGTCCGGTCACCAAATACACGTCGTTTTTCCCCTTATCATTCGCCTCTGATCCGGTAGCGGGCGTAACGACTGCGGAGCCGCTCATCTTAAAGGTGCCGCCTTCCACATAAACTCCGCCGCCGCGCTGTGCTGTGTTGCCCGTAATTGTGCAGCCGGTGGAGCCGTTATTTTGCAGTGTTACCTTGCAGTCTTCACCGATATAAATGCCTCCGCCGTTGCCATCGGAGCCGGTTCCGGTTGCTTTGTTTGCCTTATCCGTATCCGTGCCGCCGATAGTGCCGCCGTTGATTGTTACGGTGGGTGGGGTGCCTTTCTCCTTTTTCGTATAGATACCGCCGCCGTTCTTTGCGGTGTTCCCCGTAAAGGTGCAGTTTGTGATGTTGGTAGTTGTGCCCTCAACATTTAAGCCGCCACCGTTTGTGGCTGCTTCGTTGCCCGTAATGGTACAGCCTGTCATGATGAGCATTCCCATAAAGGTATATACGCCGCCGCCGCCTGAGTCATTGTCGCCTGTTGTCTTGTTGTTTTTAATAGTACAGTCGGTCATTTTAACAGTTGATTCGTTTGCGCGCACACCGCCGGCTCTCCATGCCTCGTTGCCGATAATCCGTACACTGTCAAGCGTTAAGGTACAGCCAGTCACTACAAGGATACCGCCGCCGAATTGCCACTTGCTGGTTACCTTGTTCTTATCCTCGTCTGTGTCGCCGCCGATAGTGCCGCCGCTGATTTTTATGGTGGAAGCAGTACTGCCTACCTCTCGTGCATAAATTGCACCGCCGCCCAGAGCCGCCTCGTTGCCCTTGAGGGTGCAGTTTGTTATATTGACGATTGCACCGCTTGCATAGATCGCGCCGCCATAGTTATCCGCATCTTGTGTCCCCTCTGCCTTTCCACCTTTAAGCGTCAGGTTTTCAAGGGTAAGCGTTTTGCCGCTCTCCACCTTGAAAATGCGGTGCTTCGGTTTACTGCCTGTGTCTTTGTTCGCGTCGATCACGGCGGATGATGCACCGTCCGCCATTTTAATCGTCAGGTGTTTGTTTATTTTGATTTCACCCGCATTGTCTCCGTTTGTCGCCTTTATTTCACCGTCTATGATGATAACGGCATTATTGTCAGCGATTTTAACAACTTCTTTTAACAACTGCCACGCGTTATTATCGGTGTGTTTTACGGTCGTCACCTTCTTAAACTTCACCTTTACGGCTTTATCGCTCTTTATGTTAGAAAGACTATAGGTACTATCCGCCCCGCTTATAGCGGTACTGTCAAGCGTCCAACCTTCAATTTCCCACGCGAGGTTGGGCTGTGCTTTAAAGGTTACACTTCCACCGTGCTCAACTGAAACGGTCGCTGATGAGCTTGTTGTACTCTCAGTGCCGCCCGCAGGTGTTGCTTTAAGCGTTCCGCCCACTCCGTTGTCTACACTGTAAGATACGTCGTATTTTTTGCGCTTTACGGTAAATTTTACGGTGCTTTGCGTACCGTTTTGAGCTGTTACCGTGATGGTAAACTTTTTACCCGTACTGACTGGGATAGATTCGCTGCCCGCAGGGCTTACGCTTGCCGTTGCTCCGTCACTGCCGGTATCAAAGCTAAAGCCTTTTACTTCTGCCTGCTCGGACGCAACCTCGTATTCGCTCGCAAAAGAACTATCGGAAGCCGCAGTTTTGGTTTCTCCGTTAAGCGTAAAGCTCCGTAACTTTGCAACGTCGTTTTTCACACGGGTTATGCTTACCGTTTTTGACCACGCAGGATAATTGCCTGGATCTGCTGCAACGTTTATGGTAATGGTTAGACTCTCTCCTTCCGTTAAGTTAAGCGGCAATGACGGTGTTACGGTAAAGTCAATTCCCGTCTGTCCGCTAAACGCAAGACTTATATCCTCTTTCTTCACTTGAGTTATAGTATAAGGCAGCGTAACGGAACCGACCGAAGCGTCTCGCCCGTGTATTTTAAGTTTACTCAGGTTTAAAGCATTAAGCTGTACAAACTGCACACTTACAGTTGTGTCTGTCGTTACGGTAAGCGTGGCACTCGACTGTCCACTTGCCCCTGTAAAGCCTTCCGAAGGTGTACAAGTCCAGTCTCCTACCTTGTAGTGGGTTGGATCTGTCGGTGTTGCAGTAAAGGTTACGGTTCCGCCATGCAGAACTGAAACGGAACCTATTGTACTCTCAGAACCGCCCTCAGGTTTTGCTTTAAGCGTTCCGCCGGTTCCGTCTACTGCGCTGAATGTTACGGTGTACTTTTTCGCAACCTTATAATAAATCGTTTTTACCGGCGTTGCAGCAAAGCCTTCGCCGTCTATGTAATACTCCAGCTTGTACTTTTTTTCACCGGCGCTGCTTAACGGAAGCAGTACGGTAACGTGCTTGGCGTTGTATCTTGTAACGGAACCGTCGCTTGTATCGGTGCATGTGCAGTGCACCGTGGTATTCGCCGTTGGGGAGGATATCGTCAGTTCCGCTCTGCTGCTGTCGGTACCGATAATCGTCGGATTAGTGTCGCTGCCGCTTCCGCCAGAGGGAGTCCCTTTCGTAATAGCAATATTTTCAGGTTCCGCCTTATTCGGTTTTGTGCTTGCGTTCAATATGTCGGAAACCAAACCTTTTTTATCTATCAGTTTAATTGTATAGTCTTTTTTTGCAGCGCCGGCTTTCACTTCAACATCGGTTTTGTAATACAATACCCACTTGCCGGTAGGAAGTTCATCGCCTTCAGCTCCGCTCAGCCGTTCTACAGCGGACTGCGTAATAAAGACATCAGCCTCCGGCCTTACAAACGTATGTTCCGCCTCGTTTACCGAAAAGGTATAGGGTGTTCCGTTGACCTCAATACGGGTAAGATCTTTATGCAACAGTCCTCCCGGTACTGCCGTATCCATCTCCGGCACCCTGATACACAGCACATAATAAGCAGATGTTCCGGCTGTCTTTGCAACGGCATAGCCCGGCTTCGGAGGCGGGGTATTCGCTTTAAGAGGAATGGTAAAGGTTTGTTTAAACGGCGGCCGTCCGTCATTGGCATACAGGGTGATGGTAGACGAGATATCTTTTTCGCCCCATTCGGAGTTTTTCAAAAAAGAATTTTTATATACAAGCTGCAAGGTATCCGCTGTAAGCTGTGTCAGTTCATAATCAGTACCGGCTGCGGGTTTTGTCCCGGCAAAATGAGCAAACCCAACGATATTTCTTGTTTCGGACGCGGACGGCATAACAAACCGGAACGACTTGGGGTTTTGTACTTTCAGCGTAATGGTAACATCATCCGCAGAAGCGACACTTACAATACCGTTTGCGTCATTATAGGTTTTCTTGTCTATAGTCGAGTTTAGAATAAAAGCCTGGGAAGACCAAAGACTTAAATAGTCGTCTATATCTGCGGTAAACTGCTGACAGGTTGCAAACAAAAGAGTAAACAGTATTCCTGTTAAAATAATAAAAGCTTTGCGCATAAAAATCTCCCTAAAATTCAGCAACCGCACAAAATGTCAATTTTTGAGGATGCTGAATTGGTACGCGGTAGCATACATATACTCTGCGTTATTGTGATGTTTATTGATGATGTAAAAGAATTAACACAGAATATTCCTACTATAGAATAGCAGAATTTCTCTATACAGCCAGCATTTTTAATGAAAAAGAACCATGGTTGCTTAAAAAGAACCATGGTTACGCTGTCCGGCATGGCTATAATCTTTGGGAAAGTCTAGAATTTTCACACTATTTTTGATATGGTACTGCCGATTATGACTAAAAAACTAAGCCCTGATCGTCTGTTATATATTTTAAATGCCGGTATGATGACCTTTGCAATGATAATGAATATCAAAGTAGCTATTCCATATGCATCTGTTATACCGTATATGAATTTAATTAAAGCTGGGTTGAACGCTTTTTGCGTGTGTCTTTCCATTATCCTTATCGTTCATCCCCAAAAAAAACTCTTAACCTACATTGTCTTTTTTGTCGAAGCAGGAAATGCCGTTCTTGTCGGCTTTATGGGAATCGGAACTTCGATGTTCTGTATCGGTATTATCCTCTGTTTTGTTAACGGAGAATTTGCCGTTAATCGGAGAAAAAAGGTGATATTGCTTGGTGTCTACTGGTTGCTGGTTACTATAACAATCTATCCTGTCCTCGGATTTACATTCGTTATATTTGAAATCTTAGGGACACTATTCGGGCTTACTGCCTGCGCTGCATTGTATCAAAAACTCGAAGGAAAGCTTTCGTATCTTTTGTTGCCGAACGAAACGGTAACGACTGCCGTTACCCTGCCGCCGAAAGGTTCAACATTAAAATTATCGGATTATGAGCTTTCGGAGCGCCAAATCGCATTTATCCTCGGTTCGATTAAACACGGTGAAACTTACGAAACGCTGGGAAATCGCTATTATGTCAGCACCTCTGTGGTCAAAAAAGACATGGCTGCAGCCTGTAAGTATTTCGGCGTCGCGAACCGAGAAGCGCTGCGAATTTTGCTTTTGCAATATAAGCTGGAGTAACCGGCGCTGTACCCTGATAATTTCTGTATGGTGTAGTGGTGTAGTAATCAATGGGGATTTCTCATAAAAGAGAACTACGTCTGGGGACATCTAAAAGTTATACTTGAGTTTTTAGAGATCCCCTGTAATATCTGATTGAGTAGATCGCCTGCAAGCAGAATACCGGCTGCGGCGGGTACCCATGAAACCGAGCTTGGCGGACGGCTGCGGACAGCGGGAACTTCCTTGGAATATAGTACCCGCAGCTTTTTTACTCCCCGTTTTTTTAGCAGTCCGCGCATGGTTTTACACAAGGGGCAAACGGCAGTATCGTAAATGTCGGCAAATTGAAATAAATCCGCGCGGAGCTTATTTCCGCAGCCCATTGCCGCTACGATTGGGATGCCGCGGTTTTCCGCCTCTGCTGCCAGTGCAACCTTGAGTGAAATCGTATCAACCGCATCGACAATACAATCGATGTCGGATAAAAAAGGTAAGAAAGAAAGAGAGCCGTCCGCATCGGGGAGAATGTGCTGAACAACCTGATGCACCGTACACACCGGGTTTATATCGGCGATTCGTGCGGCGGCAGCAGCGGTTTTATACTGTCCGATGGTAGAGGTAAGCGCATAGAGCTGCCGGTTAAGGTTTGAAGGGCTTACCGTATCGCCGTCAACGAGATATAGTGTCCCGATACCGGCGCGTGCAAGGGCTTCAACCGTATACCCGCCGACACCGCCGATACCGAATACCGCGACCCGCAATTTTCGAAGCCGGTTAACCCCTTCCGTTCCGATAAGCGCTTTGCTCCGGATAAACAGCGGGTCAGGCTCGTCCTGCATATCCATACCGATATTGTGCGTATCATATGAACTGCGCACAGCGCTCTTGCGATCAGAGTCAGTCAAAGCTTAGCGGATTTTGAATAGGACTGCAAATACGGCAAGCGTAATCAGCAGTTGTAAAATAAGGAATTTTATCAATACCTGCGTCGATGACCATTGAAGGTTTTTCCGCATATGGTCATGGAGCGGGAACCGAATATTCCTAAAAATACGGATATGAAAAAAGCGTAATAACGCCACTTTAACAAGGCCTGTGCCGCCGTTGAGCAGAATCATTCCACTGGTCATTAACAGCAAGAAGGGATTGCCCGAAATAATAACCAATACGCCGATAAAAAAGCCGAGTGCGCGGGAACCGGCATCTCCCATCATCACCTTACTTGGATAGGCATTGTGCCACAGGTATCCCATCAGTACACCGGAAAGACTAAAGCAGATAAGCGCCCACTGCGCGCCATCTACCCGATGCGGAATAAGCAGATATTCCGAAACTTTTACGTTCCCGATAATAAAATAGAAGACCATACCAAGCGAAATAAGCGCCATCAAAATGAGGGTTCCGGAAAGTCCGTCTACTCCATCGGTACAGTTTGTCGTATTGATAGAAAACCATAAAATTAAAACGGAAACCGTAAAAAATACGGCAGGATGTACCGCGATACTTTGACTCATAAACGGAATCCAGTAAGAAATGGAATCGTCAAAATACCAATGAAAGAGCACTGTCGCAGTAATCAGCGACAACACTAAATCCAATGCGCCTTTCCGGTATTCTCCCCACGGATTAACCGACCGGTCGTCAAGATAGCCGGTGAGCATCACCAACCATGTTAAAACCAGTACCGCTATTTGCGTACCCGAAGGCATGATCAGCAGAAAAATCATAACGACAAAAATCGTAATAAATACGACCCCGCCGCCGGTCGGTTTTCCTTTTGCTGCCTCAGGAGAAATACCGAATTCCTTTCCTCTGTCTTTCGGTAAACGGGCATAAAAGCACGGTAAAATGAATACCGTTAAAAAAAAGCCTACATAAAATGAAATTGAAATAAGTACGAGATATGATTGTAAAAGCCGCATGGGGCCGTAGAATGAAGAAAGAAGCCCCGATAAATAAAAAAGCATTGGAACAGTATATACAGCCCATATAAAAAAAACAACCCTTAGGTAGGTACTGTATTTACGTATGTAATCGCCGCCGCCAGCGCATCGGCGGCATGGTCGGGTTTCGGTATCGTTTTAAGGCCGAGCAATAACTGTACCGTGAGCTGTACTTGCTGCTTTTCCGCCTGCGCAATGCCGGTAACTGCTTTTTTAATAGCATTCGGCGCGTATTGAAAGACAGGAACGCCTGCCTGCGCTAAGGCAAGCAGCGTTACGCCGCGCGCCTCCGAAACACTCAACGCGCTCGTTACGTTTTTTGCGAAATAGAGCGTTTCGATACCGGCGGCAGCAGGTTGGTATGTGCGGATAAGCTCCGTAAGCCGGTCAAAGACAATGAGCAGCCGGTCCCCCTGTACCTGTCCCGCTTCCGTTTGAATAACACCGTAATCGATACAGCGCATCCTGCTGCCGGACACCGTAATAATGCCGTAGCCGGTAGAGGCAAGCCCGGGGTCGATCCCCATGATAATCCGTCCTGCGGCTGTCCGCTTTTCCGTCATCTGCTCTATCTTCCTATCATCTTAACATTTGTTTACCCTGCATTGCAGAGCAATGGCGGATTGAAGCAGGCATTAGGTTTCCTAACTTTTCCAGTTTTCCAATTTTAAATATGGGATTTTTTCAAAGTGCTTCACATTGTTTGTTACCAGTGTTAAATCATTGTAAATTGCTGTTGCTGCAATCAATAAATCCATATCTTCAATTCGTATTCCATTGTTAAACATTTTTGCTTTTATATCGGCAAAAACTTCCATCACACCTTCGTTTAAGTCTTCAATCGGATAAAGTTCACGGATATGCCTTACTTTAATCATGTTTTGCTGTTCGTTTTGAGAACGCTTTGCTCCAAAAATCAGCTCTGCATAAGTGATCATTGAAATTGAAATGGGGATGTTCTTGTTCTCTTCAAATTTTATCAGAACCGACTTATCTTTACGAAGAGCAAAAATTATTATATCCGTATCAATTAAATATGCCATCTAATGCCTCAAATCTTGTAGAATTTACTCGCGAACTATAAATATCATCGATTATTGCTTCTGTAGTTCGGCTATCTTCCCAAGAACCTGCAAGTTTTAAGAATTCTTCCGTGGCATTTTTTTGTTTTATGGGAATTGAAGTAAAATAATCCTGTAAAATTGTAATAACTTGTTGACTGATTGAGCGGTTATCCAATTTCGCAACAAATTTTAGCCTATCATATAATCGATCATCTATATCGCGGACTTGTAACATTGCCATATTGAACCTCCACTCATAACTATATAATGGAATACATGAAAAATCAATCAGATTTCATTATTTTACTCCTCAGCCCTCTTACAGTGCCTGTGTCCGTTCTTTTAAGAATGCACGATGTGCCTCATCCAAATGAGGTTCCAGCGCCGTGCGAACCGCTTGATTATAATCATTCAGCCACTTGAGTTCTTCGGGAAGCAGTAGCTCCTTCACCACCGGCCGTGTGTCGATCGGGCAGAGCGTCAGCGTTTCAAACTTCAAGAAGGTGCCGTACTCAGTCGTTTTCCATTCCTTTGTCAGTGTGAGGTTTTCGATGCGGATACCGTGACTGCCAGCGCAGTAAAAGCCGGGCTCGTTGGAGGTAATCATACCCGCCTTCATCGGAGCGTCCGTATAGCGGAGCCCGATATTCTGCGGCCCTTCGTGAACGGACAGCACATATCCGACGCCGTGTCCGGTACCGTGCTTATAGTCTTTACCGTATTTCCGGAGCGGATTGCGGGCAAGGATATCAAGCTTATAGCCGGTCGTGTTTTCGGGGAACTTTGCTAAGGCGAGCTGGATATGCCCTTTTAACACCAGTGTATAATCTTCTTTTTCTTCCGCGGTGAGCGAGCCGAGCGGGATGGTACGGGTAATATCCGTTGTTCCGTCTTTATATTGTCCGCCTGAGTCGAGCAGTAAAAAGCCTTTGGGTTGCAAGGTAGCGGCCGTTTCTTTTTTTGGCCCGTAGTGGATAATCGCCGCATTTGCTCCGTATCCGGCAATCGTGGTAAAGCTCGCTTCGATAAAGTCGGGCTGTTCGGCACGGAAGCGCAGCAGCTGTTCAGAAACATCCCATTCGGTAACGCCACTATCGGCATGATCTTCCACCCATTTGAGGATTTTGACCATCGCGATGCCGTCTTTGAGGAATGCATTCCGGTAGTTTTTAATTTCGGTTTCGTTTTTCACCGCTTTCATCGAAGAAGTGATATTAAGGCCTTCTATGATATTCGCCTTAATCTTGTTGCGTAAGAAGATATTTGTCCGTGCCGGATCAATGTAGACCGTACCCTGTAACTTTTCGGCATCGGCGAAAACCGCTTCGTAAGGAGCAACCGACACGCCTTCTTTTTCCAGCGCCGCCTTCACCTCATCCGTCATTTGCCGCGCGTCGATGTAAAGCCGTGTCCTCTGCATATCAACCAAGGCGTAGGCGGTAACAACCGGTGTGCATTCAATATCGTTGCCGCGGATATTAAAAAGGTAACAAACATCCTCCAAAGCCCCGATAACCGTTGCCTCCGCTTTCTTTTCCCGAAGCGCCGCGCGGACTTCTTTGATTTTTTCCGACGCGGATTTTCCCGTGTAGCGGACATCGAGTAAAAAGGCGGCGCTTAATACGGGCGCAGGCCGATCCATCCACATCTCCCCGATGAGATCACGGTCGATAACAAACTTCATATCGGGAAGCGACGAATTAAACTGTGCAAACGAATTAACCGCCATCACTTTCCCGTCCATACCGATCGTACTTCCCGCAGGAAGCGTCTGTGCAAGATATTCAAATACGGTCGGTACATTCGGTTCTCCGCTCTTTTGCAAGAAGATGCCGCTTCCCTTCAATTCTTTTTCAGCCTGTAAAAAATACCGGCCGTCAGTCCATAAAAAGGCCTTGTCTTTTGTAACCAATACGGCGCCTGCAGAGCCGGTAAAGCCGGAAATAAAGACACGGGTCTTATCGTGTTCGGCAAGATATTCGCACTGATGCGGGTCGGCGGTGGGAATATAATACGCGTCGAAGCCGCATTCCGCCATTTTATTGCGTAATACGTTAATACGTTCAGCTATTGTCATAGTGATCTCCTTTGTAAATCAATTTAAAATAACCTCAAAAATTGAGTTTTTTAGAGGTTACCGGTTATATTTTCGTTACAACCCTGCGTACATACGGCGCAGTAGCTGGTCTATTTTATGCCCGTAAGCGGGATCCGATGCCCACGTTCCGGCAAGGTTATAAATATGCGGCGCCTTGCCTTTCGGGTTTACATAGCGATAACGAGGATCTACGGATGGAAGTTTGAGCGGTTCGGCGCTGGCGTATGCTTTTAGATGCTGAATATGCGCTCTGACTCCCGTTTGCTCGTCGGGAAACACCAAACCCGGATTTTCGGCATTGATCGCGCCGAGTCCGCAAAAATTGTTCATGTCTGCGGTTACCAATCCGCCGAACTGTAAAAAGCCGGTTTCCAAACACATCTGTGCAAAAGCGATATCGGCATTTATTCCTTCAGCTGAGGATTCTTTCACATAATACCCTGCCAACCGCTCGACTTTTTCCTGATCAACTTCTTCTGTTTGCGCTAATGCGGTTTGCATTAAAAAGAACGAAACGAGTTGTTCCTGCGTCATGCGTCCGGTACCCATAATCGCTTTAGGAATGGACGGGGGAACCGACCTGCATGAAAAGCAGAGAAATAGCGAAATAAGAGCAAGAAAAAGAAAAAGTCGTTTTATATGAAGGGTTTTGATATTCATACGGATGGCGTTACTCCCATTCAATGGTGGCGGGCGGCTTGGGCGTAATGTCATACACTACGCGGTTGATGCCTTTGACTTCGTTGATGATGCGGAGCGTAATCTTCTGCAGCAGCGGATACGGAATTTCCGCGACCTCAACCGTCATCGCATCGACGGAAGTTACCGCCCGTAGTGCTATCAGGTTGTCATACGTTCTGCCATCTCCCATAGCGCCGACCGTGCGGACATTGGGGAATACGGTAAAATACTGCCAAATAGAATCCGCCAAGCCCGCCTGCGCAATCTCTTCGCGGAGGATGGCATCGCTTTCGCGCACCCAATGCAGCCGTTCGGGGGTGATTTCTCCTAAGATACGCACCGCAAGTCCCGGGCCGGGGAAGGGCTGCCGCTTGACTAATTCATCGGGAATACCAAGCGCCGTGCCGAGCGCCCGTACCTCATCCTTAAACAGCATCCGCAGCGGTTCAATCAATTCTTTAAAGTCGATATTTTTGGGAAGTCCGCCGACATTGTGATGGGATTTTATGACCGCCGCTTTTTTACTGCCGCCGGATTCAATAACATCGGGATAGATGGTTCCTTGTACCAAAAAGTCAACCGTGCCGATCTTTTTCGCTTCTTCTTCAAAAACGCGGATAAATTCTTCACCGATAATCTTCCGCTTGCGTTCGGGTTCGGTTACTCCGGCAAGTTTTTTTAAGAACCGCTTGGAGGCATCCACATGGATGATGTTAAGACCGAGTGTTTCACGGTATGTTTTTAATACTTGTGCAGCTTCGTCTTTGCGTAAAAGACCGTGATCGACAAAGATACAGGTAAGCTGATCGCCGACAGCCTTATGCACCAGTACCGAAGCGACGGAGGAATCAACTCCGCCCGACAGAGCCGAAATAACCTTTTTGTTGCCGACCTTTTGTTTTATTTCTTGAATGACCGAATCGGCGGCGGTTGCGGCGTTCCATACTTCGGTACATCCGCAAATGCCGCGCACAAAGTTTTTGAGCATTTGTGTGCCGTATACGGAGTGTAATACTTCGGGATGGAATTGTACGCCGTAGCACCCGCGTTCGGTGTTCGCCATAGCGGCGATAGGACAGTTATCCGTTTTCGCAATGGTTGTAAACCCTTCGGGGAGGGCGGATACGCTGTCGTTGTGGCTCATCCACACGATGGAGTCTGCCGGACAATCTTTCCAGAGCGCTGCACCTGCCGAATCTCCGCTGGTGTAGAGCTTGGTTTTACCGAATTCGCTTTTTTCTGCCGGCTGCACTTTTCCGCCGAGCAAATACGTCATCAGCTGCATTCCGTAACAGATACCCAACACCGGTACCCCTAAGTTGAATATTTCAGGATTGCAGGTTGCCGCATCATCGGCATACACGGAGTCGGGCGCTCCGGATAAGATGATTCCCTTTAAAGAAATACTTTGTATACGGGTAAGCTCTGCGTCGAAAGGAAGTACTTCACAATAAACACCGCATTCGCGGATACGGCGGGCAATGAGCTGAATATACTGCCCTCCGAAATCAAGGATAATAATTTTTTCTGTGTGCATAGTGTACTATATCAGTGTATGACTTGTTAGACAAGGAGTCTTTCGATTAGAGGGCAAGACTTTCCGTTAGATTTTTACGTGAGTAAATACTTTATCCAAACCTCAATTTATGATACTATCTCCGGATGGAGTACCAAGTAACTGCGACACGGCGCAGGCCTCAGCGATTTGAAGATTTATTAGGGCAGGATTTTGTTGCGGCGACGCTGCAAAAATCTATTGAAGCGGGGAAAATAGCCCATGCGTATCTTTTTTCGGGGCCGCGCGGATGCGGTAAAACCAGTTCGGCGCGTATTTTAGCCAAGGCACTCAACTGCGAAACGGGAACAGTCGCTACTCCCTGCGGAGTGTGTACCTCGTGTCGCGAAATTACAGCGGGTTCAAGCATTGACGTTATCGAAATAGACGGCGCATCGAATACGAGCGTCAACGATGTGCGGCAAATCAAGGACGAAATCCTCTTTCCGCCTAATACCAGCCGTTATAAAATCTATATTATCGACGAAGTTCACATGCTTTCTACAAGCGCTTTCAATGCGTTGCTGAAAACGATTGAAGAGCCGCCTCCCTATGTTATCTTTATTTTTGCAACAACCGAACTGCACAAAGTTCCGGCAACTATCAAAAGCCGCTGCCAGCACTTTAACTTTAAATTAGTCGATGTAGAAGTGCTTAAACAGGCTTTAGCAGAGGCGGCGGCGGAGCTGCATATCGAGGCTGACGACGAGGCGCTGTACTGGATTGCGCGCGAGGCTACCGGGAGCGTGCGCGATTGTTACACTTTATTCGATCAAGTGGCTGCCTTTTCGGACGGGCATATCACCTTTGAAAAAATACAGAGCACGCTCGGTTTAACGGGTACTGATTCGATCGGAGCCTTGCTGACTGCTTGCGTTCAAAAAGATGCCGCCGCCGCGCTGCTCACCCTTGATACTATTCTGCAAAACGGTGTTTCTACCGAGCAATTTACGGTAGACTGCACCAACTATCTCCGCAGTCTTCTATTAATACAACAGGGCATTACAAAAGAGGCTTTGATCGGGCAGCGCGCGGATCGGTTTCCGCAGGAGATACTGACGGGATGGGATGCGCAACAGCTTGAGCGTGCGCTGTATCTGTTTTTGCAGCTTTTCAGAGATCTCCGCTTCTCGCTTAATCCTCGTTATGAACTGGAATTAACGGTTTCCCGCCTTGCATGGCTTTCCGACTATGTTTCCCCAAAGGAACTGAAAGAAGCCTTTGATGCGGCTCAAGCGCTGCTCGCGGGCTTACCTACGGCAGTTCAATCTGCAACCAGAGCACTGCCCGGCAGCGGGGTGCCGCAAAAAGGCGGGGCTGACTCCCCTTTTTTAAGACCGGCGGCTTCTCTTCGCTGAGGGTTGCCGGTACTTACGGAAATACCGCATCGGCCGGGATACCGGTCAATGCTTCGGTCGGAATAGCAGGCACCTCGCAGACAGGAATTTCGGCCAATGCCCCGCTAGGTTATACTCAGCATCCGGCAACCGGAGCAGTGCAGCAGCAACAGGAGGTACAGCGTCCGGCAACCGGAGCAGCGCCGGTGCAGCAGCGGGATGTTCCGGTACCGCAGGGGACGCCGCAGATTCAGCCGCCGGTGTCGGTACCTCAGCCTTCGGCAGTGCGGCAGTCGCCAACCGGAACCACGCCGCCGCCCCGTGTGCAAAGCATCGATGAGCTCAAGGATGCGCTCGTTCAGCATCTACTCATAGAACATACGATGCTGTCGGCTGCGGTCGGAAAAACGCTCAACTGGCGCGAACGGGACGGCATCCTGTATATGGCTGTTCACAACCCTTTTGAAGTACAGCAGCTGCAGCGGGAAAAAAATATCCTAACCCGAAAGACGGCGGAGCTTTACGGCAAAGAATTGAAAATACAGATAACGCTCGCTCAAGAAGAGACGGTACAAAAAGTTTCCGTCCCTGCGCGGGTAGAGATGGTGCTGCGTAATATCAAAGGTAGCATCGTTGACATACAGAAAAAAGTGGTTGTAGAAGAACCGGAGGAAGAATAATGAATATAAATCCCTTTGAATTGATGAAAAACGCAAAAGATTTGCAGACTCATTTCGGGAAAATGCAAGAAGAACTGGCGGCGCTCCGCGTGCAAGGTGTTTCGGGCGGCGGCTTGGTAAAGGTAACGCTCAGCGGTACCTTCGATATGGTAAAAGTCGAATTGGATCCCATCGCTGTCGATAACCGCGATATTCCGATGTTACAAGACCTGATCCGCTCGGCTCATACCGATGCAATAGAAAAAATTAAGGATACCTTGAAGGAAAAAATGGGACCGCTCGCCGCGCTTACGGGAGGAATGCCGTCATAATGAATGCGCTTGAAGACCTTATCGACAATTTATGCCGCCTGCCGGGTATCGGAAAAAAGAGCGCCGCCCGGCTCGCATATCATATCCTGAAGCAAGAGCCTCCCTATGCCCACCGACTGGCAGACAGCCTCTACAAGCTTCACGAGAGTATTAAGCCCTGCCCGATATGCGGCGCTTTTACCGATCAGGACGTGTGCGCCGTTTGCAGCGATCCGGGGCGGGACGGCTCATGCATCTGTGTCGTGGAGCAGCCGCAGGATGTTTATACCTTGATGAGCATGGGCGAATACCGCGGGCTTTTTCACGTGCTTGGCGGCGTTATCGCGCCGCTTGAAGGTATCGGTCCGGAACAGCTCCGCATTGCAAGCCTTGTTAAGCGTATCGGCAACGGTACGGCGGTAAAAGAAGTGATTCTCGCAACCAACCCGACAATCGAAGGGGATACCACCGCCCTTTATATCCAAAAGGTGCTGCGCGATCTTCCCGTTGAGGTTACCCGCCTTGCATCGGGACTGCCGGTCGGCGGCGATTTGGAGTACACCGACAAACTGACGCTGATGCGCAGCTTCAAAGGCAGGATAAAGATTTAAGATTTATTTTTTGCTTGACAAAATGTTTAATTATCGGTATACATCAAGTGAGATTTAGTAATATATGCGGTAATCTGCCGCCCTCTAAAAGTCATCCATAAAAAGTAATCGTACAAAAAGTTTATCATCAACAACATCAAAATTCTGAGCTATTGATGTCTATACGAGAGGTGAAATAGCAGAAAGTTGTGCCGGTTATGCGTTACCGCTCAGACGGGAAAGCAAGACGGTAAAGTTCTGTCCCAGAGAAGCGGAACAGAAGAAATTATAATGCATTTTTATCGCCGGAGCGTGGGGCCGTCCATAAACTTCAGGTTTTGGATAGTTTTCTTGCTAAATGAAGCGGAGAAAAACTTATGAAAAAGATGAATCACGTAGTATCTTTTGTACTGATTTTATTAACTGTTCTTGCAGGTGTTACCTGTAAACCGTATGTAGGCTTGGGCGGTCAGATCGATATTCTTCCGCCGAGTGGGAAAATCATCTATCCTGATACGAGGGAAACGCCGATCCGTGGTTCCTTTGTGTTACAAGGCAGTGCAAGCGATGATGACGGTATTCAATCGATTTCGGTTGTTTTTGAAAATATCGAAACAAAAGAAAGAAGCTCTGCGTATCGCGCCGAAGGATTTTCCGCAGGGGATGTTTCAGCTTCGTGGACAATAAACGTAAACAACGAATCGACAGGAATCGAACCCGGACACGATCTGGTAAAAGTGTATCCTATTCCCGACGGTGAATATACGGCAATTGTGAGCGTTACCGACAAGGTTGGAAAGACGTCCACATTTACCAAGAGCTATAAAATAGACAACACCCCGCCGGTGTTTATCGTGCAGCGGCCGTCGATGTTTGTTGATGAAAGTACCTCTCCTTCACCATCGGATCCTTCAGACGGTTATGGTTCGACTTTTTCTGTTGTGGGGCAGGTGGGTGAAAAAAATACCGTTGAAAAACTGAATGTGCATGTTCCGGGAACGCCGCCGATCGATATAACTAATATGTTCGTGGGCAACAATATAAACGCACGGGTTGCCGTATCGGAAGTCATTTCAGGCAATGAAACAAATCCTTTATATAATTTGCAAGCGCAGGATAAAACAAAGCCTATCAGAAGTCAATTATATTTATACGATAATGCCCGCAAATATACTGGGGGGGTAACAGACGAAGGTAATAAAGCCGATTGGTATTATCAGTGGGATAGCATTTATACAGATGTCATAGCAAAAGGCTACACGCCTGAAGTAATCAGCGATTATTTTGCCGGTAAAAAGGGGTCGGATAAAGACGAGCATGATAAAAAAATAAAAGAATTGCGCAACGATGCGGCAGCTTTGAATATACTTAAAACGACGATGATTAAAATGACTGAAAAGCGCAGCACTTTTAAACTTGATCCCAGCCAATCTCCCGGTTTTACAGTTGTCGGCGTAAAAAGTTTACCTGTAGAGCCTGCTTTAACTCTTTCAGACGCTACGTCGATGCTCTTTAAAAGCGGAGGTGAAACGGCATTTTCGATAGAGCTTATCCGTAATAAAAATAACACTCCATTGACGGCCGGCTTTGACCTTGCTAGGTATAAGGAAAGCAATATTGAGATCGTTTTACGCAAATGGAATAAAGCGGCCGGCACGAATGAAGCGGATAGCTTAAAAAATGATGAAAATTATGAAGAGAAGAAACTGATAAAATTTTCTGAGTTGACGGATACAAGCAATATTACGGTAGTAGATGGAAAGTTACGTGTAAAATGTGTCTTTGATCCGTCTTGGGGTGAAGGATACTATGCCGTAAAGGTTAAAGGTTCCGACACCTCCGGAGCCGATTCAAATAAATTTGAAGCCTATGACACCTCTAATACGGTAATCAACAGTCTTTATATAATAAACTTTCTTGCTACCGGAAATGGGCCGAGAATACGTCCGATCCGTCCGCAAGGCTTTAAAAATACAACTGTGGATATAGAAGCGGATGTTACCGGTATCGATTCGACTGGTGCTGTATATTACAATATAGGTGCACCGGTAAATGCCGGTAGTCCCGATACAACAAAGATTCTTACAAAGGTCAGTTCCGACCCGGGCAATCCTCGCTACAAAGCGACGGTTGTTTTAACTACTGATTCGCATGGAAAGCTTCTTTGGAATGGGAACCATCTTTCGGACGGCATCCATAAAATTCACTTTTTAGCTAAAACAAATTCCGGTTCTACCGATACGGATACTACCGAATTTACCGTCGATAACACGGGGCCGACGATTGAAATAGTATATCCTGAAGAAACCGATCCGCAAGCGGGAGAGATTGTCGTTTTAGGCCGTGTCAGCGATGAATGGGCCGGAGTAAATCCCGAAAAAACTAAATACATACTGGGTAAAAAGACTCCTGCGCCGACGGTTGATACTGCTGCCGGCTGGAAAATAATGAAAGATGCTCCTGATACTTCGACAAAAGGTTCGTGGAGTATTCACATCAATTTGGATAACGTTCCTTCATCGGAATACGGTGCGGTTATCGGTAGATATAGAAAAATACCGTTATATGTTTTTACGGAAGACGAACTGGGGAATAAAGCTGTACATGAAAAACAGATACTCTTTGATACTGAGGGAACAAAGCCGATTGTGAAAGTACTTTCACCGCAGAATACTACTCCTACTACAAAATTAGGCGGTACTATACAGATATTCGGAACTGCAAGTGTACCTAAAGGTGGACCGGCAGCGGTGCGTGAAGTATATATTCAATTTTCTCGTGATGGTAATTTTACCTCTGCCGCAGATGGAACATTTGGTACAATCAATTGGTACAATAGTGGAAACGGACAGCTTATTCCGGGGACAGATACTAACGGAGGCGCAGACTGGAGAATCAGTATAAACGGCGACGGTTCATTTAATCATGCAACCAATCAAAACCAAGATGTCTATTTTAGAGTCCGTGCGAAAAATAAAAATGGTACATCGATGGGGGACTGGAGCGATAAAATAAAAATAATCGTCGATAAGTCTGCTCCTACGATTGGAAGTCCCAATGCCGTTAAAGTAGACGATTCTTCGAGTACCGTTCTTGCCGGCAGTGCAAACGCAAAAGACTATACGCCTAATATGTGGGTAGGACGCAATAAAAAACTGATCGGCTCATTAAAAGACGATTCGGGTATAAAGGCTGTTCAAATTGCATCGACCGGTTTGGCTGGCGGTGTGAACTATGATCTTGCTCAAGCTAAAGCAGCGGGTTGGATAGCTGATGCTGCAGACGGAAATTATGAGCTAAAGATTCCGTTCGACTTAGATGCGCTGAGCTCTGCTGCAAAAGCGGCTGGAGAGTTTAGTGTAACTATTTCCATTACAGAAAATACAACATCTCCGGCATTGAGTACACAACAAACGTTTACCTTCCGCTTCGACACCACCGATCCTATCGGTGATTTCGGTACCGATAAATATATGAATATCGGGAATTTTGCTTCTGATTCGATAACTGACGCACAGCTGGCGCAAAAAGTGAAAGATTTGGGCGCTACAGAATCTTCCGGCGGCGGATGCAAAATACTGGCGGACAATCATATACTCACGGTAACGAAAGTAACGGGCGATAAGATTGAATTTACCGCCTCTCCGGCTCTTACTGCTGGACGTCACAGCTATATTCTGTATAAACCGGAAACGCTGATATACAAAAACAACAGTGGAAAATGGATTATCAATGGTGTGGCGAATGACAGTGGTTCAGGTGTTGCAGAAGTGAAGGCTTGGGTAAGTGTTGAAACTGATCCCGTATTGCATACGGTAATTAAATCACCTGAAACGGTCATAAACGAAACTCATCCGAAAAACAGAATTACCAAACAGCTTGGTGGAACCGTTACGTGGAAGGGAGAGCTTGATTTTGGTTCCGTATCTGATGGTAAGGGCAAGCTGCATTATACCATAACCGACAAGAGCGGCAATGAATATACCGCTCCTGCTGTCGATGTGCGGGTAAAAAACAAGCCGATAAAGGTTTCTAAAATTACGCTCGCTACCAAGATAGGGGGAAGTGCTGTAGAGTTCGCAAATGATAATGTGAACAAAGCCCTCAAGGATATAGACGTAGATGCTAATCTCGACTTTACCGCGAATTATACCAGCAGTGCGTTCGCCTTTAAAGATAAAGATAATTCCAAAATAAAGGTTGACTTTTCCGGCGGGCAAGGACAGGTAAAATATAATTTGAAATATGCCGGTAATGTTTTGGCCGGTCATAATATGCAGAATATCAGCACCGATGGCGCCATAATGTTGAGCGAAGACAATTTGAATACAATCGATAATACTACAGACGAAACAACCAAAGAATTGGTTTTGGAACTGTGGGATAGTGCACACGACTGTACACCGACCGGCACAGCTCCGCTTGAAAAGAGTTCTTTTGCTGAAGTTAAAATCAATACGCTCTTTGATGCGCTTGACACTAAGCCGCCGACGGTAGTTATTCTTCCGTTCCACTGGAACGGCGAAACCGATAACTCTCTGTATCAAAACAGCTGTGCTAACGGACATGTGGAAATTGATACCTCTTCTGTTTCAGGTAAGGTTACAATCCGTGGCTTTGCGTATGACAATGTTCAGCTCAAGAAACTTACAGCAACGCTTCCTAACGCTTCAAACATAACTGTTACGAACACCAATAATAACTGGTCTATAGGCGAAGATATTTCAAAGAATATCAAGTTTGAAGTTGAAGAGTCTAAATACGACTATCTCGGCTACTATGTAAAATGGAAGCTGGAATGGGACAGTGAAAAAACGTCTGTAGGTCTTGGAAAGACAATCAGTGTTTCGGCTTATGACGGAACCAATTCTTCAGGAACCTCGGCTGCCGATCTGTCTTCCTCATCTTCTTCTCTAACCCGTGATACTAATGATACGGCGGAACATACGGATTTTGCCGTTGCAAAGCCCGGTCAGTTTATTCTCTTTACCAAGGGTGAGGCACAGCACTTAACCAGAGTAAAATCAGTTACCGGTAATAAGATTGAGCTTATAAATGCGGTAGATACCGGTTTTGTGACTGCTACGCTGTATCAAGATACAACAAATAAGCCTTCGATAAGTGTTAACGTGGTGCCGTATATTACCGGTGTCAGCAGAAACAGTACATATAATACAAACAGAGCGCGAAGCGGTGCGATACCCTTACTCCGCGGGGAAGCTGGCAATACGATTACAGGCTTTAACTTTGAAGGAAGCACTCCCTCTTTAAAGATTACCGCAAATAAAGACGGAACCGGTTCTTCGGTTGCAATGGAGAATCTTACTTTGAGCGGTTCGTCTTTCACCTTTACAGTTCCCGATACGGCAAAAGACGGATATTTGCATCTTGTAGTAAACGGTGTTGCTGCGGTAAATAATATAAATGCCTATACCGCAAGTAATACGGAAAAATCCGATACATACGGAGCTAAGGAACATTCCGACGATAGATTTGTGCATATTTGGCGTGTAAATGCGCATGATACGTTTAAAGGCAGCAAAAATGCTATTTATCCTGCAATGACTAAAGATAGTAATGGCACGCTCTATGCATCGTTTAGCAATAACTCAACTTCGGCAGTGTATTATTCAAATCAATTTACGGGAAGTGGTTCTGTTACAGCCGGAGATGGTGCAACAAGAGTATTTGACGGATATGACCCGCCGGAAGAAACCGATATAACCGTTACTGGAAGCGATCCAAATCCTGAAGTAAATGTACTCTATGCTGCAAATTATCATGGCGGTGGTGCTAATAACTGGGGTAATGGAGACCTTTCGGGCACAAAAAAATACCCATGGAATGATACCACTCCTGAGTATGCAGGCGGTATATACCTCTATGATAAGGATGCAGCCGTTGGAACTAGGCATACTAATGTGTATCGGTTTGAACTGTATACCTACGACAATGAATTGCAGCAGTTTAAAAACATACGGACTGTACGTTCCGGTGATAACATCTATGTTGTGTATTATGATAGATTAACCGAAGCTGCAAAATTCGCCTGGGTAGATGACAGTAAAAAACCGGATACAAGAGTCCATGCACTCCCATGGTGTGTCATAGACGGCAATACCGACATAACAGATAGAGAATATAAAGTTCCTGATCACTTGGTCGATACAGCTGTACCGCCTGATTCGCCCAATAATATATTTACATTTGTGAGTCCCAACAAGTCAGCGTATAAGACACCGTATGTACTGAACAATTTTGAAGACAGTCTTTCCGTTTCAAGTGCAGTGTGGGAATCTGTCGACGTTACGGTAACTAAGGACGGTTATCCTGTTGTAGTGTACATGGATGCTGCTACGAGAACCTTACGGCTTGCAAAAAGTACGTCAAAACAACCTACATCATCAGATCATTGGAAGATTCAAAGCGTTCTCGCTTCTTCGGATCCGAACGGTAAGATTGCAAGCGACTACATAAATGCATGTATCGGCAGTGATGGGATTCTGCATATCGCGTTCCAAAACACCAGGGGGCAGCTCGTGTATGTAAAATCCACGAATACGTCCGATACCGGTTCAGCAAAGTATAAGTTTGGCACTTCCGAAGTACTGGATGATTCCGGTACGTTTATAGAGATGACCATGGACGGCACAATGCCCTATATTACGTATATGTCCCGTCCCAACTCGTACGATGCTATCCGGATTGCCTATAAAACCTCTATGGACTTTAACAATACGGGAACGGATGTAGCTGGCTGGGAAACAATGACCGCTCCGCTTAACCAACGGGCAGCAAACGGCCGTATCTGTATTGAAACGAAGGCAAAGTATTACAATACTACGGAGAAGATGCCTGTTGCGGTAGGGTTTAAAACCAGTTCGGATTACCGCGCGGCATTCTATGTAGGAAAGTAGGTGTTTTTGTAAGGTAAAATAAAAGTTTTGGGCATTGCCGTTAAAAACTTTGGTTTTTAACGGCGACGCTTTTTGTATTGTCTTGTTTAGCGGTATTGTTCTTTCATCCACAAAAAATTATCGGCTATTTTGCTCCAACGCGAATTTTGTTTATGAGGAATACAGTCTTCCTGCCAATACCACCAAAAATAGCCGCCGATATAGCGGTGGTTATAGGGGAGCATACGATAATATCTATCTGCCTGGGCATTGAAGGTTTTTCCTGCGTTGTGTGGTTTTGCAAACCCGCATTCACCGAATCCAAGCAAAGAATTAGGAAACATATTATACAGATTTTTGAACATATTCTGCCATTCTTCATGCTTACCGTCATTATCATCGTCATAGTAACTGACTAATACATAATCAAGTGTATTCCGCATATCAGGTGGAATATAGTTTAAAAGCCAGTCCTCCATTGTTATACTTTGATAATCCGGATCAGCCATATATGCGGTAAGTGCCGTTGCAAAACCTTGCTGATGTATGTATTTCCACGCCGTATAAACCTTCTCGGCAATCAATTTCTCCGAACCGCCCAACCATCCTTCTCCGTTGACTTCATTTCCGATTTCCCAAATATCTACGTACGGCGTGAGATATGCCGCACATTCGGCGAAACGCGCCTTATAGGATTCGGCTGTTTTATAAAAAGCCATATCATACGAATCGCATGGACAAAGCATAATATACGCGACTTCGTGAATACCGGCGAGAAGTGAAACAAAATCAGCCGGCTTTTTGTCAGCATCAATAACAATACGTGCTGTCGGTTTTACCGGTAGTGCTTTAATTGCATCTATGATAGCTGTGATAGAATGCTCTGAAACATCGTCAAGCGTTATACCGTACAGCGGAGAAGGAATACGACCTTGTATGTGTGTATCCGTTGCTGTAGCGGTGTAGGCGGACAGTAGTAATATAAAAAATATTGTATGCCGTAACATAATGTTGATACTAGCATGAGAAGCAACTCTGATACAATGTACGCTTAATTGGTCAGTAAGAAGAACCGGAGGAAGAATACGGTACTGCGGTAAAAGAAGTGATTCTCGCAACCAACCCGACAATCGAAGGGGATACCACCGCTCTTTATATCCAAAAGGTGCTGCGCGATCTCCCCGTCGAGGTTACCCGCCTTGCATCGGGACTGCCGGTCGGCGGCGATTTGGAGTACACCGACAAACTGACTCTAATGCGCAGCTTCAAAGGCAGGATAAAGATTTAAGATTTATTTTTTGCTTGACAAAATGTTTAATTATCGGTATACATCACATGAGATTTAGTAATATATGCGGTAATCTGCCGCCCTCTAAAAGTCATCCATAAAAAGTAATCGTACAAAAAGTTTATCAACTAGCAACATTAAAGTTTTGCGCTATTCCTGCCGATACGGGAAGCGGGATAGCAGAAAGTTGTACCGGTTATGTCGCTACCGCTCAGAGGTGAAAGCAAGACGGTAAGGTTCTGCCGCAGAGAAGCGAAGCAGAAGAAATTATAGTGCGTTTTTATCGCCGGAGTGTGTTAGAAACGCTTGCTCAATGGAGCGGAGAAAAGGCTTATGAAAAAGATGAATCGTGCAGTATTTCTTGTACTGATTATATTAACTGCCCTTGCAGGTATTACCTGTAAACCGTATGTAGGTTTGGGCGGTCAGATCGATATTCTTCCGCCGAGCGGTGAGATCACCTATCCTGATGCGGGTGAAATGCCGATACGGGGTTCGTTTGTCTTAAAGGGAACGGCAAAGGATGACGAGGGTGTTACATCTGTTTCCATTGTTTTTGTAAATATCGAAACGAATGACCGAAAAGGTCCGTTTTATGCTGCGGTTTCAAATCCCGGAGTGCCTAGCACATCGTGGAAGGCAGATATAAATAATGAATTTACGGGAACGATAGACAATCATCCTCTCGTAAAAGTGTATCCTATTCCCGATGGTGAATACACGGCAACCGTTACCGTGACCGACAAGGGCGGAAAGACGTCCACATTTACCCAAAACTATAAAATCGACAATACGCCGCCCGTGTTTATCGTTGAAAGACCCTCATTATCGGCAGCGAATGATGCGGTCAATCCTTCGGGAGATCAATATGGTGCCGTGATGAAAATTACGGGTTCGGCAGCCGATATGTACGAACTGCGTTCGGTTACCTTGAAGGTAAATGATAGTCTGTCCATAACAAAAAAGAATAAAGAAACCTCCGTTGATCTTGTTATGGCAAGTGATCCTGATTCGGATTACACAAATTTATTGAATGCTGCAGGAGGAAATGATAAGCCTTTAAAAGCTGTTATAGCTTTACAGGATAATGCCCGAATATGTGATGATGCAACTGCCGATAATGATAATAGGGGAAATGAATCGGCTTTTTATTATATTAAAAACGAACTGGAAGCTGATCTTGATTTAAATAAATATACGGCAAAGGTTATAAGCGATTATTTTTCGGGTAAAAAAGGAAAAAACGGCGGCACCCCGCACGAACAGGCTGTATACGATTTGCGGCATACCGATGAAGCAGCCCGCAATGTTTTATTGAGTAAACGTATAATATCCAATACAACGAAAAGCGTATTTTCGCTAAATCCGGCGAAGACGCCGGGATTTAAGCTTGTCGGTATTTCACCGTTTATTGATCAGCCCAATCCCCCGTTAATGCAGTTTAGTTCAACTACTGCCTTAACTGTTGAATTATATCCGAATAGGGACGGTAATGCTCTTGTTGCAGGTACCGATTATAAAACACGTGGAATCAAAGTTTCCCTTTGCGAAGGACAAACCGCTGAAAATTTAAAAAACGGTATCTATACCGGGGAAAAAGTATTGTTTGATGCAGCAGCGGATAATGCCGATTTTTCAGGTGTCGAACTAAGCGGCAATCTTATAAAAATAACAAAATTGCTGCCTGCCGATACAAAACCGGGTTTATACAGGATTAATGTCGAAGGCACAGACGTAAAAAATAATAGCGGATTTGTACCTTACGGCGAAGGCAATAAGCCTTCAGAAGGATATTTCATTATAAAGCTTGAAGCGACAGGCGCCCCGTATATATTTTTCCGTACGTTGAAGACATATCAAAAAGCCGACTTCGACATCTTCTGTGATGTAAAAAATTTATCCGGCGGTAAAGTAGACTATAACTTTGATGCGGATCCTACAGGTACTCCTGCTTCCTCCGGTCCTTCGCTTTTAACACTAGATTCCCCGGACGTATATAAGAGGAAGGTATCAACGTCCGGACTTCCCGAGGGAAATCATACGGTTCATGTGCGTGCATATAAGAGCGATGTATTATTTAATACTGCATATGTTCCGTTTATTTTTGATAAAACGGATCCGTCGCCGGCTGTTTTAACGGATCCCGTTGAAACCGAAAATCATACATTCAGTACATGGTCGCATACATTTAAGGGAACGGCGGCCGATAAAATACCCACGGGTCTTCAGCTTAGCCAAATTTCGAATATAGATAAAGTAACCTATAGGGTCGGTACCAAGGCAAATTCGTCCGCTCCTATAGTATATAAACCTAACGAAAGTCCTGCTACACTCATTGATCCCGTATCTTCTTCAGATCCGTATAAATGGGAGGCGGTTGTAAGTTTCGGACAAAAAAAAGATAACTATCTGCGTGTAAGTATCTATGATAAGGCCGGTAATAAAACGGATACCGACTTCGGCCCCTATGAGGTAAATACCGATTCTCCGCAGATTAAATTTGAAGATATACGGTTTTCGTTGGGAACAACATATTCCGAGCCTTCTCCCGTTACATTGGTAAAACAAAATGCCGTTATCGGAAACGGAGTAAGTGAAAATAATAAAAAAGCTTCATTTAAAGTTTTTGCACACAGCACCTTTGAAATTGAAAGCGTAAAAGTGTCCGTAGGCGGCGGCGAAAAAGCAGGGACAAAAACAGGTACGGCTACCGATGGATATGAAGAATGGACGGTTAATGATGTACCTCTTGTTGAGGGAAATCCCAATTTTAAACTCTATGTTAAGTCGAAATCGGGTACGCTGACAGAATGGCAGACCCCAGTAATAGTTGATTTTACCGCCCCTAAGGTTAAGCAGTCGTCCCCCGATTTGCACGGTATTTTTTTCAAAGAAATACAACTGATGGGAACTATAATCGATGAAGTTTCTTCCGGATCCGGAATGGCTTCAGGAGCGGATGCCGATACCGTAAAATATAAAATCGGAAATTCCGGCTTTGTAACCGAGCATAAGCCCGGCGGTGTAGAGTGGAGTAAACTGACCTATTCGGGCGGTGCATGGACTATCAATATATCCGATATCGCTCGATATACAGCTGCTTATGGAGCATCCGTCCCTTCGGGAGGTACCATACACAGTATCCCCATACAAATACAAGTTTCTGATAAGGCGGGAAACCTGCGCACATCCGATGTATTTACCATAAAATTTGACCCGGCGGGCGGAACTCCCTTTGCGGATTTGACTGCGCCCAAACAAGGGGATCGCTTGGGCGGCGATATTTTAATAAGCGGCAGTGCCCATGTGGCAAACCCCGCATCCGGTAAAACCGTTAAAGAAATTTATCTGCAGATGGGAAAAACACGGGCGGAGCTTGAATCGAATACCGCGTGGACCTTAAACGGTACGAATTACGGAGCTGCAAGCGGCGTTAAAATCTATCCTGCATCCGGGTCTCCCGATGTATATTATTGGAATTACACTCTGCCGTCTGAAGTTAGAGCCGATATTCTTGGTAGTGACTCTTCAAAAGAGGTGTTTTTACGTGTAAAGGCAAAAAACGTAGACGGTGTGTTCAGTGAGTGGACTCAGCCGATAAGTTTTACGATAAATACCGATGTTGCCAAATTTTCCCAAATACAGCTGCAAAAAGGTACAGAATCTAATCCTTACACTCCGAATTCGGTGTGGCTCAAGGGCGATGATTTTAAAATAACGGGATCGGTATCTCACAGTGCAGGTATACAAAATACAATAAAGGCCGAGTCTGCCGCTCAGCTGCCTCAAGGCTATGAAAAGCTTGATACGTCTAATACGTCAGGCTGGTTTACGCAAGCCAATATCGGCTCCGATCGGGAGTATAATTTTGCAATTCCCATAAAAACCTCGCATTATACTCAAAAGGCGGGGAATATTCAGTTTGATATTTCGGCAATAGATGCCCGTACGGACGGAACGCCGGTACCGGTTTCATACATGATAACGCTCAAATACGATAACAGTAAGCCGACTGTTGCGGCAGGTGTGCATAAAGTAAAAAGCGATACTGCCGTATTTACGGGCGGACAATTTGTCGCAAATCTTGACAACACGAAAAAAGATTTATACCGCGTCTTAGTCAATAATCAGGTATATAAGGTACATTCGATAACGGGTACAAATGTTGTTTTAAGCGATGCTTCATCTTTAACCGGCAGCTTTGATTACGGCATCGTAGAGCAGCCTAAAATGATTTATGATGACGGTTCGGACTATCAGATTACCGGTATTGCTTCCGATACCGGATCGGGCGTACAAAAGGTTACGGCAAAACTTGAAGTTGTAAAAGGCGGTTTGACTAAGAGTGTATCGGTTGATATGACAGCCGATCACGCAAGTAACAAAATAAGCACAGAACGCGGCAATATGGTCAGTTTTAAAGGTTCTCTTAAGACCAAGGATGTTCCCAACGGAAAAGGACGACTGACGGTTACCGCTTATGATGGAAACGGTAATGAAATTTCAGAGACGATAACGAATGTCATTGTAAAAAATAAGCCTCTTGAAATTAAAAAGATCGTTTTTAAGACCGACTTATCCGGTGATGGAGATTATAATGATCCTAATGAAACTTTTGAAAGTACCGATTTCGGAAGTTTAGATGCCAACAGGGATTTTACCGGAACGGTAAATGCAGCATCCGAATTTACGTTTAAAAATCCGATAAAATCCCAATTGATAGTTACACTTAAAGGCGGTTATGGGGAAAGTGTAAAAGTATCTTTACTTAACGGCAGTAATGTTGTTAAATCTGTTTCTGTAACCCCCAATGCTTCCGGTCATGAGTATCATGTAGACCTTGATTTAAGTAATGTTCTCAATATCGGGGATGCTGTCGAAAAAGCACTTGTTCTCAAAGTTGAAGACGAATCGATAGGAACGGTTCCGTCGGATCCGCCGGCTCCTCCTACACCGGCTCCTACCAGTCCGTATTGGTGTGCCCAAGCGGATATAACCGTAGGTGTGGATGTTGTCGACGATGTTACGCCCACCGGTTTTATTATGCCGATGTACTACAACAGCGATGACAGCCGTATAACAAAGCCTGCGGATTTACCCCTTGTCAGTGTTGTCTATGATGTTGAAACCGATGCAGGTGTAATAAAAAAGGTAAAAGAGCCTGCAGGTCATATCGAAATATCGGGAATAAGCTCTATAAATGCACATCCCTGTGTTTCGGGTAAGGTGATGCTTCGCGGTATCGCTTACGATAATATTCGGCTTAAAAAACTTGAATTAAGCGGAGCGGGAATCAGCGGTGTAAGCAATGAGTTTACAAATGGAGCCTGGTCGGCAACTTCTCCTCTTAAAATTGTGAAAAAAGGCTTAAGCAATACCGGTCACTATGTTGAATGGGAATATGAGTGGACAACGGGAACTCCTGCGTTGGCTCAAACGGTAACGCTCAATGTAACCGATGCGGCAAGTAAAACAAACGCAGCAGGGAAAACCGAACCTGCCGAAAAAATCGGTACACGGAACGGCGATCGGGGTATGACTCTTGCTTCCGATACAAACCACACTGCGGTAAAGCATCAGTTTATACGTCTGTATGAGAAGGTAAATAATAAAGAGGGCAAAAAATCATATCTGGTGCAGGTTGATACCGTTTCTGCCGACGGAAAAACGGTTACCTGGAAGGACACAAGTGTTCCTACTGGTATTACAAGCTACCGCCTGTATGATAAGAATTCCAACAATACAGCGTTTGCTGTGAATATCGTGCCGTATATAACAAAGGTTACTACAAAACTCTCGGATCTCAGCAGCAACGCTTCCGTCTATAACAGAACGGCTTTGGGAAAATATCCTGTAGCTGATGCGGAAGAAATAACCATAGAAGGCTTTAATTTAAGCGGTGCAGAATTTAAGCTTAACGGAACCGATCTTACTGCCTCAGGCACCAAGTATAAAATAGGTTCTGCAAAATCGGGTGCCCTTGTTGCAAAAGTCGGACAGATTGAGTCAATCAATAACATAAACGACGATACTAAGCCTTATAATCAGGAACCGAATAAGGTTAATAACGACTTATTAACAGATGACCGCTTTATTGATGTGTGGCAGTTTAAACAGGCGGCAAAACCGGCAAACGGCTTTATAAGTTATCCTGTATTAAAGGTTTCTCCCAAGGACGGAAGTGTAGGGCTTGCCTATGCAAACGGCGTTGAATACTTTAACATGGCAGGCTTTGGTAATACTGCAGGACAAACCGATTACAAGAGTGCACGTCGTTTTGATCAAAACTGGGCGCAATATGTGCATACGGATTTTGTCTTTGACGAATACGGATATACCTATGGTATGGCGACCGGTGTCGATATGAACTCTGGGGATAGTGGAGGCGTTGCCTCTTATTCAAAATTTGTTTCCCGAAGACCCGGAGAAATAAATAATTTAAATAATTATGGCAGCAACGGCGGAGCAGGGAAGCCTCCAAGAGGTGAACAGTTTGGAATCGGTCTTCGCCTTGAAAATATCGGTACTACCAATAATCCCTATACAGCAGACCCCGACCGTATACAGTCGCCCTCGATCACAACGGTTGCAGGCAACGCTACTAACGAAGAGACCTTTATCTATCTGGCATATTACGATGCTATCAATCAGCATATTCGCTATCGCTGGGGTTCGGTTAGTAAAAAGACGAATTACTGGGGCAATCCAGAGCAGCCGTATCATAAATATGATGGGCAGCTGATAGACCTTAAGGGTTACGGTAAGATGCAGGAACCTCCGGCATCGTCATTTAGCATATTGGCAGGGCCTCCTGCAAAAAAATATCCCGGAGATAATGGCGGTTCTACTCAAACAGGAACTGTTAATAACTCCGGTAAATATGTGTCGCTTGCGGCGGTTAAGGCTGCTACAGCCGGTACAACACACGATGTAGTTACGGCTGTATGGTATAATTTTAAGGAGCGTTCTTTAATGTATTCATACGCAGGCGGAACAGAAACTCCTCGGAAGGATAATGTTACATGGTCAGCTCCCGTCAAAATAAGTTCGGGCGGTGAATATGTACGCAGTGTTGCAGACCCCTCAGGCGGTATACACGTAGCATTTTACGACAGCGGTAACTTAAAGTACGCTTATTTGCCGGCATACAATAATGCAAGCTGGTCTGTTGTCATTGTAGACTCCTATTCGCTTACCGGTACGCACGTGTCTATTGATCTTGCACGGGCCAAGACTGGCGGAAAATGGATACCGTACATCAGCTACTATATGCAGGGCGGAGCAAGTGCGAAGCTTGCTTACTTGGTCGATGAAACGGCTCCGTCTGCATCTGAAGTGACTGCGGGAATAGGAAGCGGAAGCATAAAAGCCGGTGCCCTTACCGATGAAAGATTTACCGGTGCATGGGAGGTTTCGATTGTTCCGGCTACGAATATGATACGGGAATACCGCATCAATGTCGGTGTGTATAAAGATAGTTTTACGGGTGTGATAAAAGAGATTCCTACGGCTTCGGGTACTGTAGGTACTGATGAATGGATTGTAGGCGGTAACGGCACTGCAAATCCCATCCTCGGCTATGCCGTTGCCGAAGACGGAGCCTTTGAAACCGCACAGAAGAAGTAGACTGGGAGCTGTTTGAGTATCGACTCATCAGGTGTCCTTATGAAAAGAGCGGAGCAGAAGCTGCTCCGCTCTTAATGAGGATAAAGATTTAAGCGGTATAACTTGTCAATCTACACTTAATTGGTTAGTAAGTAGATACTCTCTTCAATCAAATTGAAAAAACACGCCTTTTGGAACTCGGAGATTTCCGCGGCGGAAAAGGTGTCGCTGAAAATCTCTTCGGTTTCTTTCATCAATGCGCCGACACTGCGCCGGTCGATGGGGAGTCCCTTTCCGGTTAAGAGGTTTTCAAACTCTTTACTCTTTATCAGCTGAGTGCTGCCGAACAGCAGTTTAACATCGGAAAGCAGGTTTTTCTGTGTGCGAGCCATAAATACAAAAGAGGCGGTATCGGCAGTAATATGACCGACCGGTCCAAGCCGCTTATAATATGAAATAGTCCATTCTTCAAACGGAACGCGCACACGGAGGATAATATGCGGGCTCTGGCGCAGTGCAGTGCTGCTTTCGTCGCAATACTGAATCAGCGGCATCCAAAATGTTTCTTTCCGTGTCCGTATTTCGATTTTGGTATCGAGCGCGATTAATGGGATAAGGCAGGAATTTTGCATGGGCGCTTGCGCGATGTTTCCGCCGATGGTTGCAAGCGAGCGGATACCGGGATTGGCCGCAAGGGAAATCGCCTGATAGAGAATCCGCGGTACGTTCTTTTCTCCCAGCTCTAAAATGGTATTGAGGCTTGCGGCACCGCCGAAGTCTATGAAGCGTTCCCGTTTGGCGATGGTTTCAAGTTCGGGAAGATTCTTTAGGAATAAAATCGATTCCGGCAAGAGGAAACGGTCGGTATGGCAATCTTTGAGCAATCCGGTAGTGCCGGCAAGCGGAGTAATGTCGGTATGGTTCTGCATCAGCGTATACAGCTCGGCCATGTTTTTTGCGGTATTGACGATATAATTATTTTTCATGCCGCTTGCTCCTCTTTGATTTGCATACCTGTTTTAACGCCGCGGTGATCGAAACAATATCGGTACACCGGCACACGATTCCGATATAGGCATCGCGTATTTGTTCGTCGGTGGGGTTCCAATGTTTTTGTACAATACTGTGAGCGGTTAAAAGAGTACCCGCAGAGCAAAAACCGCACAGTGTAATGCCTTCTTTTTCAAATGCGGTGATAATATCTTTATATTCCTGCGTAGCGCTAAAGGCTTCAAGTGTGATAATGTTTTGCCCCGCTGCAGCAAAGACGGGGAGCATACAGGACGGCACCGGATGATCGTTTAATAACACTGTGCAGGAAGCATACGTCTCCTGCATACAGCTTTTCCGTACACTCAAGATGCCGAAATCCCGTCTCAGCACATCTGACAGCCGTTCATCGGCATCAGCTTCTATTTCTACCGCCTCATTATTGAGATGAAATCGTATCTTCATATTATTTTTTCCCCGTCAAAGCTTTGAATAGCTGTTCTCTACGGATCGGTAAGGTATTTATCCGTGCAGGAACACGCAGCAGTATTTGGTTCAACGCTGCAAGATATGCAGCGGGCAGTATATTCAGTGCAGATGAATCAAAAGCGCTCATCGAACGTCCCCGTTCGGGAATATCCACGGAAAGGGGCGGCATTTCATTCGGCAGTATCATCCGGTATTCCGAATAGGGGAGGGGAGTATCATCGATTTCGGCTGAAGGGAGCGCTTCCTGAGCAGTACGTGATAATGCCGCGGCAATATTTTTACGCAGATAGTTGAGAATCTGCTTTTTTTCGTAGATTTTTCCAGGATGACAAGCGAACCACACTTTCCGGATTTGTATTTTATAGCAAACCGTATCCATTTCAAGTTCGATAATACAGGCCGCGGGCGTTTTGGCAATAAACGGAACACTGTTTTTACCGGTTTCATTTTCTGCCGAGGAAACGTCCGGCTGCGGAGTATCGGGCTGCGGGGTGTGAGTGCTTCTCGAAATACTGATCGGGAGCGGATTGCGGAATCGCTGCTCCTGCAAATCGCTCAGGCATTGCTCAATAAGAGGTAGGACAATACCCGCAGTATTGCCGGCAGTCGCAGGCCCGGACTCATTCATATCGGCAGTCGTAAGGCCGGCAAAGGTAATATCGGATTCGGCGATTTCCAGTTTTTTCGCAGCAAGCTTCCTGATGACTTTCTTTAAATCATCCTCCGCCGGTTCCGCCTTAATTGAAAGCCGGTTGTGGACATCCAACGTCAGCTCTGCCGTATACGTGAAGTTTGCGGCACATCCACTATATTGAAAGCCCGCTGCCAAGCCGATACCGCGCCACCGTCCGTCCCGTTTATCCGTTTTGCCTCGGTTAAAAACATTATACGCGGCATATTTACAGATAAAATCACTTTTGCCGGTTAAGAGTTCGAAGAGGTTTGAAAAAACGGCGCTGTAATCGTCCGGCATATTTTTTATGCGCCATTCCGCCGGAGAGAGATTGTAATCCTGAATAATCTTGTTGATGTGGTTTTCCAGCGCGTTTGATATATAGTAGTCGCCCCAGCCTTCAAGGATATCGATAAGGCCATCCGCTGTTTTTGAAGCCCGCACTTCGATCCGGTAGTTGGGTACGGTGTACGGCCCTAATGCAGCGGCGGTCATTTGCTTGAGTATATTGCCGATGAGCGGGCAGCAGGTACCGGCATTGACAATAATCGATATCTGCATTGCGTCAATCGAATAAGTGTCTGATAGCGCCGATTTATGTTCGATAATCATCTCCGGCGTTTTAGGCGCTGCCGTCCGGCTTTCTTCCGCGGATAGATTGAGCGAAACGGTATTCCGCTGTAGAACCGCCGCAACAGCGCACTGACAGGCAAGGAGAGACGGGAACCATAAAAGTTCATTGAATGTTTCGCCGGTTTGGGTTGGATGCACGACAACCGCTTCTTCCGTAAGACCGGTCGCTTTTGCTACCGCGGTACGGACATGAAACGGCCACTGGGTAGGCACATAGACGTCGAGCCCGTCCTCACGGAACACCGTAACGGCGGAAAACGGCTCCGAACGGGCGGCATATTGCGAAGCGATTTTAAGCGATGAGAATACGGTCGAAGGGGCTGTTTCAAAGATTGAATCGATATTTCCGGCAGTTCGATCTTCCCGTGCAATAATAGGATAATCAAACAGCGTATGCGTTCGTCCTGCCTCAAAACTGTCTTCGGGTATCGGCTCCAGTTCTATTGTGATATCTTTCCGCAGCGCTTCAAGTGTTGCCTCATTATCGCCGGTAAGGATTCCGACTGCTTGTTCTTTATATTCTATCTCGTCCGCTGTAAAAAGCGGGATCGAGTGTTCAAATACTTCGACGGTTTTTTGTCCGGGAATCTGCGCTGCTCCGTAAAAGGCATACCCTTCCGGTAAGGGCGGCAGATGCACGGCGGAAATGATCCCCGACGATACGGGGGCGCGGACAATCACCGCATAGCGCTGCCCCTCAAAGCTCATATCCGAAACAAATTGTTCTATCATATCAAACTTCCTGTCAAAATCCCTACTGTATCTTTCCTATCTGCGGAACTTTTTTGCAGTATCGATTACCGTATCGATGACATACTGCACATCCTCATCGGTCATATCCGGCCAGAACGGAAGGCTGATGCTCTGCGAATAGTGCGCTGCGGCATTGGGGAAGTCCTGTGCGCGCAGGTTATACCGCTCTTTCAGGAAGGTCAGTTCAAAGTGGGGGATAAAGTGGACTGAAATACCGAGTCCCCGTTCTTGCAGCGCGCGGGCAAAGTCATCCCTGCCGACGGAAAGCGTTTCCGGTGCGATGCGGAGGAGGTAGAGGTGCCACGCATTGCCTGCTCCGTCCGGCGGAACTTGAAAAAAGTCGAGCGGTTCAAAGGCGCGGGTAAAGCGTTCGGCGATGAGCTTCCGTTTCCGGTAAAACTCTTCCGCCTTTTGTAACTGTACTCTGCCGATTGCCGATAAAATATCCGGCAGGTTGCATTTATAGCCTTCCGCAACAACATCGTATTGCCAACTGGCGTGCTTGTCGGTGTAGCGATCCCATATTGTGCGGTTGATACCGTGGGAGCGCATCAGCTTAATGCGTTCCGCCGCTTCGGGATTGCGGACGCAGATCATACCGCCTTCTCCGGTTGTGATGGTTTTGGTGGCATAAAAAGAGAACACGCCCGCGTCGCCGAAGGTACCGCCGTAGCCGTCCGCTGTTTTTGCAGGAAAGGCATGGGCTGCGTCCTCGATAACCGCAACGTTGTATTTCTTTGCGAGGCTGTTAATCGCTTTCATATTGCAGAGGTTTCCTGCGATATGGATAGGCACAATCGCTTTAATGCTTTTATCCTGCTTGAGTTTATCTTCGATTTTTTCCGGATCGATACTGTATGAGTCCGCTTCGATATCCGCATAGACCGCTTCTCCGCCGAGGTGCAAGGCACTGGTTGCAGTCGAGACAAAAGTGTACGGGCTGGTGAGTATTTTGGTTCCCTTGCCGATTCCGAAGGCTTCCATTGCGAGCATCAATCCGTTTGACGCGGAATTGACTGCAAGCGCATACGGGCTGTGTACCATATCGGCAAACTCTTTTTCGAAGGCGAGCGTTTCCTTGCCGGTTGTTAGCCAGCCCGAATGCAGCACGCGGATTGCCGCTTCTTCTTCTCTGCGGTCGAACGACGGTCTAAAAAAAGGTATCTCCCTAGCGGGATTTTGTTCGGTTGTATTCATGATCATATTTCCTATTTTATTCAAGTACAATCTTCGGGATAGTAACGCTGAAATGCCCTTCCGGTTTGGCATTCGTTTTGAGCATCTCGGTGATACGGGATAGTGCTGCATTGCTGTATTCATAGGCAGCGAGGCCGCAGACGGTATCAGGCAGGCAGCCGAGGTCGTAGGGATTGCGCAGGGCGACAGCGATCATCGGTTTATGCAGGCGTGTAAGGGCTTGGATCAATTTGAGCTGTCCCTGTTTTACGTGTCCGTTATAGCTCGCTGCGACGATACCGGTAGCCGATTCCGCCTGCGCAACGATTCGCGCGATTTCCGCTTCGTCAGGGTCGATCGACGTATCGATGCCGGTGCCGCCGAATGCGGTTTGCATGGAGCGTGCAAAGCTGATTGAATTATCGACGTCGTTCGACACATTGGTAACAATGAACGGCTGCGGGCCGGCAAAAAACGGTTTGCTGCCGAGGTTGGGGAATCCGCTTTCGGACAGATGATAGCCCGTCAGCGTTTTGCGCCGGAGACTTGCAATGGTTTTTCGATATTCTTCCATCGTTTTTTCCGGCAGCGGCTGTGCGGGTTTGAATTGCTTTTTTAAGCCGATAATCTTTCCGGCTGCCTGTTCGATGGTTGCTGCAGAAATCTGTTTGTCCGCACAGGCGCGCGTTACCGTTTCGATGGCGGCGCAGGCGGTCGGTATGGTGTGGGAGATAAAAATCAGTTCGATACCCGCATTGATTGCCGCCGCAGCGCTTTCCGCGGTGCCGAAGTACGTTTGCATTGCCTTCATCTCCATGCAGTCGCTGATAACCAATCCGTTGAATCCGAGTTTTTCTTTTAATAAGCCGGTTACGATCTTTTTAGAGATGGTCGCAGGGAATTGCTCATCGATGGCGGGAAAGAGAATATGCGAGATGGTAACCGCGGGAAGCAGTCCCGTTTTGATGACGTGTGCAAAGGGGGCAATTTCCATCTCTTCCAGTTCCGCTTTTGATTTACGGACGGTCGGTAACGTGAGGTGCGAATCGACTGATGTGTCGCCGTGCCCGGGAAAATGCTTTGCGGCACTGAGCACTCCTCCTGCGGTGAGTCCCCGTACCATCTGAAGCCCGTAGCAGCCGACAAGGGTAGGATCATCTCCATAGCTGCGTACCCCGATAACCGGATTATGCGGATTGGAATTGACGTCCAGCACCGGTGCTAAGTCAAAGTTTACGCCGTGGGCATGGAGGATTTCTCCCGTGATTTTACCGGCGGTGTAGGCATTTATTTCATCGCCGGTTGCCGCCAGTGCCATTGCGCCCGGTACGTTATAGTAGTCTTCGGCAAGCCGTGAAACAGCGCCTCCTTCTTGGTCAATCGTGATGAAGGCAGGGTGTCCGGTTTCAGCGGTAATCAAGGTCTGTATATCTGCACAGAGCGTCTTGAGCTGCACAAGGCTTGTAATGTTATGCTTAAAGAGGATAACATTGCCAACCTTGTATTTTTTTACCAATGCGATAAAGTCTTCCGGCATTTGCGTCCCCGGAAAACCGCAGGCAAACATCTGTCCGATATGTTCGGTTAACGTAGTGCTGTTCATAGTTGCTCCCTCCTACGAGTAAATAAAAAACGGCCTGATACGCCGGTAAAAAGTTTTCGCTTCTTTTTCAAATATGCTGCACACTTCAGCTGCGGAAGAGGCTGTCCGCAATAGGCTGTCTCCGCCGAGCCGGTCTATCGAAGCCGAAAGATTTCCGTCTGCGGCTGTTGCTTCCGGAGTGGGCAAAAACCGGAAATCATCGGGGTAGGCAATCTTAACGGCAAACAAGAGCGTTACGCCCGTTTTAACCGGCTCGAAGGCTTTGTAGTCGGTGATAAAAAGTTGTACGCCGCGGCACGGCACGCCTACGTATTTGGAGGCGGAAGGGGTAAAACGGGCGGGTAAAAAATGCACGCCGCGCAACTTTGCAGCATTCATCGTATCGGCAAGTTTTTCCGCATCGATGTACGGAGCGCCGATAAGGGTAAACGGATTTGCCGTGCCTCTGCCTTCCGATACATCTGATCCTTCAAACAACGCGGTACCCGGATAGGCGAGCGTATTGTCAAAGTGCGGCAGATTGGGGGAGGGTGGTATCCACACGCGGCCGGTTTCGGTAAAAAGCATATCGCGGCGCCAGTGTTCCATCGGTATAATATGCAGCGGGCAGCGCAGCTGTTCCTCCGTGTGTACCATTCGTGCAAGTTCGGCGGCGGTTAAACCGTAGCGGATGCACAGCGAGTACATACCGACAAAACTTTCAAAGTCTTTTTTTACGATGTTACCTTCCGTTTTAACGCCGCCGAGCGGATTAGGCCGGTCAAGTACGATAAAATCCTTACCATGCGCCGATACTGCCCGCATTGCGAGTATCAATGTAGAAATATAGGTATAAAATCGGACGCCGGCATCCTGAATGTCGTAGACTAAGGTGTCGATATCGGCCAGCATATCGGGCTTAAAATCCTGCCCGTCTTGCCGGTAGAGGCTGTAGAGCGGAATACCGGAAACCGATTTGTTTTCGCCTTCCCATACCGTGCCGGCGTCTTCACAGCCGTAAAGCCCATGCTCCGGCGCGAAGAGGGCGCGTACCGTATACTGTTCGGCAAGTATTTTCCACGAAGGGATAAAATCTTTAGAAAGCCCGGACAGCGAAGTAATAACACCGAGCTTTTTTCCTTTAAAAAGAGAATCGAAATCACATATCCGGTCTATTCCGTTCAATACCATAATACAATATTAACACAGTGCAAAAATCGGCGGAGCCTACTGCTTTGTCTTAATACGGAGTTTTTCCGCAGCGCGTGTATGGTCGATTTTTGCAAGTTTATAATAATCGGGCGGCAAATGCATCGCCATCGGCCCTTCATATTGAGCCATAATCTTTTCGAGTATGGTATACGCATCCTTCCATTGATGCCGTTTGATATGCAAGTGTGCAATTTCATATTGAGCGGCGATGCACGCACTCTCATCATCGGCAAAACGTTTCAGGATAGTCTCATAATAGACACGTGCAGCGCGGTAGTTACCTGAATCGAAGGCTTCTTGCGCTTTTTGCGTTAAATCCGCTGCTGTTGCTTCTTCCGGTATTTCGGATTCTTTAGGGACAGTCATACACGAAAAAAGACTGAACGTCATAATCATACAACACAAATGTGTAATGTTTTTTATCTTCATACATAAACTCCTCTAAAAACTTGTACTAGTCGCGCAGGATGGTAATTTCTACGCGGCGGTTTTTTGCCCTGTTTTCGGCGGTGTCGTTCGGTGCAATGGGACGCGTTGCTCCGTATCCGGCAGTTTGCATTCTACTTACTTCAATACCTCGTTTTGCAAGCTCTTCAGCAATTTTATCAGCCCGTTGTAGCGATAGGATGCGTTGCCCTTCGGGGCGATTAAGGTCAGCAGTATGCCCTTCGATTAAGAAGTGAGTATTCGGGCCGACTTTTTTCAACGCTTCTGCAATTACGTCAAGACGGCCTGTTTCGTCCGGAAGAATTTCTGCCGAATCCGCTACGAATAGTATCTCATCGTGCATAGTAATTTTGATAACATTTTCGGGCGCTTTAAGGGTGATGTTTTCGGGTTCGCGGTCTAAGAAGAATTTTTCTATATCGCGGTATATAAAGTAGAACTGTTCATCCACGAGCGGATATGTCGGAGAAACCTGCAAGGTGTTTTTATCACACACAATAACAATCTTTCCTTGACGGAGCAGTTCGATATTTTCCTTTTTTGCAAGGATACGTTCCGCATCTTCATTACTGATGATCGGGTCGGTTCGGTTGTCGCCGAATACGCCGCGCGCAATAATTCTCAATGGCTCGGTACCGATTCTGTCCCGATATTCGCTTTCATCAAGAGTTCCGGTATACAAAACAATGCTGTGTTTTTTTGCCTGAGCAGGGTCTACGATATTCTTCTCGTAAATCAAGTTCATGTTTTTATTCCAAATTTTCGGAAACAAACACGGATTAAGTTGTTCACTGGAATACTCGCCGTGTACCGGCAGCTGTCCGCGTGCATCGATTAAAATACCGGTGTATACCTTACTCGCCGTACCGAGAGGAAAAAAAGACGGGGTATACGGCGCATTATGTTTTACAAAAAGGTTTGCAAGTCCCTGTAAAGGATTTTGATGATAAACAATAGCCGTCTGCAATTCTTGAGAGAGAATAGGCGCCGTGCTTTTACCGTTGTTAATGACGGTATTTATATCAGTGAAGGAAATTTTTTCTTCTGCCAGATAGTTGCCGATCCTATGGGAAGAATCCACCAATATGGAAAGATAGGCATTCTTTAAGAGAGAAGAGCGGTTCTGTTGGATAAGCCGTATTGCCGCATTTCTATCGGTCGGCAGGTACAACCCGCTTTTATTTAAATCTATCGTGATTTTTGAATCTACTTGAGCTGTTTCCCAGTTTTGTACTGTTTGGGATTCCATCCCCGACGGGTAGCTGTAGCAGAAGAGCGAAGCAAATAAAATGAAAACGGTAAGGGAAAGTGAATATTTCATAGATACGTCCTCGTTACAGTATCGGCACTTTTAGGGTATTCCCTAACTTGAGGACACTATTTACCGACATATTGTTCTTTTGAGCTAAAAGTTCGACTGAAACCGAATATTTCAGCGCGATCGACCACAGCGTGTCGCCCTGCCGGATGGTATGTGTACCGTCAAAGTTTCCTGCCTGCGCGGTACTTTTGCCCGAATAGGTTCCGACCGATTTTAATGCAGGGATTAAAATAGTCTTTCCGATTTTCAGTGTTTCCGGTTTAAGACCGGTGTTGTAGTTTAAGATACTTTGAACGCTGACCCCATAGTGTTTTGCAAGCGCATAGAGCGTGTCGCCTGATTTGATACGGTACTGATAGTATTTTATCAGCAGCTTATCCGATTGACTGAGTACGGCTTGGGCTGCTTCCGTATAAGCCGAAGGGAGGCGCAGCTGATATTTGACGCTCGGCGGTGTGATAAAGTACCGGAGCGAAGGATTGAGTTTTCTAATTGCTTCGGATTCAAGTCCGAGCTCCTCTGCCAGTAACCGCACGTCGATTGCCCGTTTGATTTCGATGGTGGAAGTAGGCTGGTGGTCTTCGGTCTTTCCCCAATCGATGTTAAGTTCCTCGCTGCGGGAAAGTATCTCCGCAATAGCAAGGAATTTCGGCACATAGTACAGTGTTTCCTTTTTTAGATACCCGTGTTCTGCGAGATACCAGTAATCAGCTTTGCCGGCTTTTTTGACCGCTGCCCGTATTGTTCCCACTCCGCTGTTATAGGCGGCGAGCGCAAGGGGCCAGTCGTTGAATTGACTGTAGTTCCACTTGAGTTTTTTTACCGCGGCGACACTCGTTTTCCACGGATCCCGCCGTTCATCAACCCAATCGTCGATGTGGATATTAAATCCGCCGACACTGTTCCTCATAAATTGCCAAATTCCGACGGCTCCCGATTTTGACGTTGCCGTTTCAAAAAAGCCCGATTCGATGACAGGCAGGAACAACAGTTCGGCAGGCATATTTTCGGATTCCAAGAGTTCGATGATGAAATCGCGGTACGGAGCGGAACGCTTCATTATTTTTGAAAGGTAGTCATAGCCGTCGGTACACATATACTGCTTACGGAATTTTTCGACTAACGGATGATCATGAGGGATAAGCGTATTATGTAGTAACGTATTGCTTTGGAAATTTTGCAAAAGCGATTTATTGAAGTACACACCTGTTTCTGTGACTGCCGGTTTGGGCTGAGCATTCGCATAGATAGGGCGGATACACAGCGTACCTGCTATGACACCGGCACAGAAGTACTTTATATGCGATTTTTTACCGGTAAAATGTATACGCATCCTCAAAGTTTTTCTCCATAATAGATGCCTGCCCATTCCCAGCGGCCGTGGATTGCCGGATCGGCAGGAAAATTAATTTTTCTAAAGTAGAGGTACCATGTACGGACGTATTGGTTCCAACCGGAAGTCCTTAAATAAGCTTCGTAAGGGGTCGAGGACGGATCCAGCTCGGAGGCAATACTGATGGCACTGCCGTACATAAAATCCTTTAGATTCGTATCGGGCTGCTGCTGCGTATCGGATAACTCCTGCTTCCACGACATTGCAAAGAAGTTAACCTTTGATCGGCACCGTTCCAAGGTCGCATAGTCCCGCGCACGGATTGCAGCCTTGATGGTCTTTACGAGATCGTCAAGCGTATTGAACGTCCAGCTTTTTGTCGAGGTACTGTAGTCGACAATCTTACGCGCATAGCCGTAGCTGTCGGGGATACCCGGAATAATAACATCAAACCGGTGCAGATTTAAAAATTGTGTATACGCTTGGATTGCAAGCTGCCATTCCCCTTGTTTTTCATAAGCCTGTGCGAGCATAAAATATGCTTGTGCGGGGTCGAACTCATTATAAAAATCGGTCAAAAGCCGCGAATAATAAACAATCGATTTTCTGGCGGTGCCGACAAGCTCTATCAGATTTTTTAGGCAGAGCAAGTGGATTGATTGTCCGTTTACCATCATATCTGAATAATTTTGAACAATATATTCAAAATAATGGGCTGCAATAGCATCTTCTTGGGAATCCCGATATGCCGCTGCAAGCCGTAAAAGGAAGTAGGCATTATAGGGATTGTCCGGTTCCGCAGCAATAACGGATTGGAGGAACACTGCCAGTGATTTTATTTTATGCTCAGCTTGTAAATGAGAAGTAATTTTGTCGATAAGGGCGAACCGTATTTGAGCGTCCTGTTCTTTTTCCAATAAAGCGACCAAGGTTTTCTGTTCTTTGCGGTGTTCTCGTAAGCCGGTATAGAGATAGCCGAACCGATCCTGAGAACAGGAACAGCATAAAGCGCCGATACAAAGGGCGGAACAGACAAGCAGGTACTTTTTAAACCGTATCACGGGGGGCATACTATCACAGCCATTGTATATTGACAAGACTCCGCTTACCTTGACAGGCTGTTTTTTATTTACTACCATAATACAACTATTATGCAATCGGATGCTTTCAGATTTCAGGCACAAGAAGATTTTTCCAAGGCGCGCAATAAGGCATGGATCAATGAGATGCAGAATGTCATGCATCCCGATAAAAAACGGCTTCTCTCTCTGAACGACGTAAAAAAGATTTTAAAGCCTAAGAATGAGGTGTATGTCGGGCTTAAAACGGTTCCGATCAAAAAGATAGTCGGCAGTGAGGGGCGCTATAATGATTTTGACAACCGCTTTTTACCCCGTTCAAACGAATTGAAGCAGCGGTGGATGAATGTCGATCAAGCTCATTTATCTGACATTATATTGCCGCCTATTCAGCTGTATGAACTCGGCGGGTTGTATTTTGTCCGGGACGGGAATCACCGTGTGTCGGTGGCGAAGACGCAGGGGGTTGAGTTTATCGATGCCGAAGTGATCTCGCTGCAGAGCGAGGTGCAGCTGCCGCCGGATGTCAGACTGGACACGCTGCTCGATGCGGTTATCCGTTACGAGAAACGGGTGTTTTATAACGAAACACATTTCGGCGATCTAACCGATTATTGGGATTTGGACTTTACCGCAGCCGGCCGCTACGATGTCATCTATAATCATATCCTTGTACATAAGTATTATATGAATGAGCAGCAGCATACCGAAATTGATTTTAATGATGCGCTGGTTTCTTGGTATAAAACGGTGTATCTTCCGGTTATCGCTGTGATAGATAAATATAAGCTGCTTTCCGATTTTAAAGACCGGACGAAGAGCGATATTTATGTCTGGATTGTCAAGCATTGGGATAGCCTCAAGCAAAAGAACGGCAACGATTTCAGTCTCGATGAAGCTGTGCTGGATTTTGTTGCATTAGAGAAAACGGCAAAGGCTCAAGCTCCTTCGACACTTTCAAAGCTTAAAGCAAAGTTTTTGAAGCTTTTTAAGAAGTAGTACATGGAGGCAGGGTATACGTCAGGTATTAAACCTTTGGCACGAATAAAAACAAGGGGGGGCGGATGAGCTATGAAAGACGGATTAATACGCTATGTGCAGTTATTCACGGCTTTTTTTAAGATAGGGCTTTTTACCTTCGGCGGCGGTATGAGTATGCTGCCGATGCTGCAGAAAGAATTGGTAGAATCGAAAAAGTGGCTGACGGAAGAAGAAATCCTGAATTACTTTGCGATAGGGCAGTGTACGCCGGGAATTATTGCGGTGAACGTTGCGACGTTCTGCGGGTATAAGCGCGCCGGTCTTTCGGGTGCGATTGTGAGCACGATAGGGATTGTGTGTCCTTCGTGGATTGTCATTACGCTGATAGCCGGTTCCATCTCCCGCTTTTCCGATATTGTATGGATACAACGCGCGATGAAGGGTGTCTATGTTGCTGTTGCCGCCCTGCTTGCCCGTGCGGTTTTTACTTTCGGCAAAAAGATTATTACCGACTTTGTTACCGCGGGGATTGCCGCCGGTGCGTTTCTCGCGATGTCCGTGTGGAATATTTCCGGTATCTTGATAGTGCTTGCCGCCGGTATTATCGGGTTTTGTGCGCAGATTATCCGAAACGGTAAAAGAGCTTCCAGCCGCCGTGAGGAGGATAAAGAATGAGCTTATTCGGTTTGTTTTTCCTTTTTATGTATATCGGCCTTTCTACCATCGGCGGCGGGTTGGTTGCCGTCAGCTTGATGCAGCAGGAGCTGGTTTCTCGATCAATTATCAGCTCGGAACAGTTTATTGCAATGATAGCCGTTTCGGAATCGACGCCGGGTCCAATCGGTATCAACATGGCGACCTATATCGGGTACGAGCTGTATGGTATTTGGGGCAGCCTTGTGTTGACGACAGGCATTGTGCTGCCGTCGCTGATTGTGATTATGTTAATAGCCCGCTTTGCTCAATCGTTTCAAAATGCGGCGCCGGTTAAGAATACCATGTATGGGCTGCGGGCGGGGGCTGCGGGGATGATTGCCGCTGCGGCATGGAACGTACTTGCCGTTGCTGTATTCACATTGCCTGCCTTTTACGCTTCGCGGCAGTGGACGGAATTGGTTGACTGGAAAGCTGCAGCCGTCTTTTGCCTTTTTTTACTTGTGCAAATATTGTTTAAGCGGCTGCATCCCATCTTTTTAATTCTTGCCGGCGCTGCGGTCGGCCTTGTATTGTTTTAAAAAACAATTTGCAATCAGCTTAAGCAGATATGAGAGACCATTCCCTTACAGAACAAGCCGATAAGCTTGCAATTTTTTTAGAGGTTCTCTTTTATTTTATTCCATAGGCGTCGGTGATGGGCAGCACGAATAAGATTCCGTGGCCGTCTTTTTCAATATCGCTGTGGCTGCGGATGGCGGCAACGACGGGTTCAACCTGTTCGGGATCTACAATTGTTAAGACAATTTCTTTTTCGGGTTCTATTTCAATATCGAAAATCAGCTTTGTTTGATTTGCCCCCGAACCACGGGCGTGAAGGATGGTGCCTCCGCGTGCTCCCGCTTCTATGGTAGCGTCCACAACATCATTAGCTCGTCCTCTATCTACAATCGTAAAAATCGCCGACTTCATAGCTTGTATCTCCTTTTGCGTTTCCGGCGGCATTGCTCCGCTGAAATGTTTATTTGAATAGGTAATCGGAATGATGAACGCAATGCCGAAATTTTTTCTGGTTACTTTATGCCGCCGGTTCAGTTCCTCCATAATCGAGGCAAGTTTATCATGTTCTCCCATCGTCAAAATCAATTCCTTTTGGATTTGATTGATGCCGAGAAAATCGAGCAGCTTACTTTTTACGGTACCTTGAGCAAGCAGCGTTGTTGCGCCGATAAGGCCGAGTTCCCTGCCTTCGTGGATAATTTTCCGCGCCTGTCCATGCGGCACTAAAATGATCAATAATGAAAAAGCGGTCATGTCCCTTTCCTTTGTTTTAAATAAAAAAGCAATCCCAGTACTTGCAGCGAGATAACCGGCGCCAAGGCGACCGCTGCGATAATACCGAACCCGTCGATAAGTACGTTTGCACCCGGTGTTGCAGCCGCCAACCCTTGCGCAAAGGAGAGCACGAATGTCGCTGTCATCGGACCAGACGCGACCCCTCCTGCATCAAAAGCCATACCGACAAACAGCTCCGGCACAATCCACGAAAGCGCGAGGGCGACCATGTATCCCGGCAATAGAATATGCCAGAGCTGAAATGCGGGAATAAGAATCCTCAGCATCGAAAGAAACGTCGCAATACTCACGCCGAGCGCAAGGAAGATGAGTACCAGCTTTCTCGGAATATAGCCGGCGCTGACGGTTTCAATTTGCTTGGTCAATACATAAACGGCCGGCTCCGCAAGGATGACCACACAGCCGATAAAAGCCCCGATGATTAAAATGAGCGGCATATTGGCGATTTCGCCGATTTTATGGCCAATCAGGAATCCCAGATCCAAAAAGCCCGCTTTTACTCCCGCTAAAAATAACATTAAGCCGACAAAGGTGATGATCATCCCCTTAATAATTCCGCTCAAGGTGTTTTTTTTCAACCGTAATGATAATATATCGGTGAGTAAAAAGATAACCGCGATCGGTAACAGCGACAGCATCGATTCAGAGGCTGCATGGCTCAATGATTCGGATATGGCGGTAAGAATTGATACACCGGTGGCCGGTTCCGAAATGCTGAAATCATTATCAAAGGCCGGTAACTGCCGTATCAAGGTTATTGCAAGCACGCTCAAGATTGCTCCCGCCGAAACCATCCCGACAAGTCCGAAAGAATCCGTTTCCGATGCGATGGAGTTTTTCTTCATGCGGGAAACACCTGCTGCTATTGCCAGAACAAAAGGTACCGTAATCGCGCCGGTGGTTGCACCCGAAGAATCAAAGGCTATCGAGATGCCCTCCCGTACCGAAAAAATCGAGCAGAGCAATATCAATCCATACGAGAAAGTAAAAACTTTATGTTGCGGGATGTGATAGACAATGGTTAATAATCCGACGGCAAGAAATATCGCGACGCCGATTGAAACGATGACAATCAGTGTGGTTTGCGGGATTGCGCCCTTGGTAACTTGCATAACTTGAGCGCCGAGTATTTGCAGATCAGGTTCGGCAATTGAAATAAAAAAGCCGAGTATGAGTGCCCCGATAATAACCACCGAGATTTTATTTTTGGCAGTGATAAACTGCCCCATCACGTCGCCGATGGGCGTAATACCGATGTCTATTCCGAATAGGAATATCGTAAGTCCGAGGCAGATAAAAACAACGCCGATCAAAAACTGAATAAAAAAAGTATAATCAACCCGCACAAAAAGGAAGTTCAAAATACAAATTAACACGGCAATGGGTAAAACTGAAAAAATAACTTCTTTAAATTTTTCAGCTAAAACATTCATAAGGGAACAAGTGCCTCCTCTTTGCGAGGGATAAGGATTAAGGCATCTCTAAAAACTCGGTTAGATTTTTAGAGATGCCAAAAAGGATGTTATTTTGTAACTTTGGTGATTTTTACGGTCCATTCGCCGCCGTATTCGATTTTATGCACGGCTGCGAAATTATCCATATTCAATGCCATCGATAAGCAATCGAGGCTATTGTAATACAGCAGCGGCTTTCCGTCGGGAACATCGCCGAAACTGTTCACATACGGCATAGAGCCGGTGTATACTTGTTTTCCGTTATTGAATACCGTTACCTGCACGACATCATTGACGGCTAATTTTAATGCTTCGGCTGTTTCACGGCTAATATTTGTCCACACATTCCCGTACTGGACATCGAGGGCAGGAATGGTTCCTAATAGTGTACCTTTGTCAAAACGGGGTTTTTCGTAAGGAAGACGGACAATCTCTTTTTTTGCGGGTCCAACCTGCTCAAAACTGATAATTCCTCCTGCGAGCCGTGCACCGGTAAAAGCGTATACATCACGTCCGTGGAAAGTATAACTCTTCTCCGAATGTTTTCGCCGGTTTACCGCCTCATCGATTAAACGAACTTCTGCAATTCCAAGCCTGTCTGCGACAAGCGTAAGTGTTCCATTATCAGGAGTCACAATATAGTGACCTGTCTTAGTTTTTAAGACAACCGAATCACGGTCGGTACCGACACCGGGGTCAACTACCGATACAAAGACTGTGCCTGCGGGCCAGTATTCTACCGTCTGAAAGAGCCGATACGCTGCATCCCAGATACTGTAAGCAGGTATTTCGTGGGTAAGATCATACAGCGGAATCGCAGACGATTGCGTAAAAGCGACACCCTTCATTGCCGAGACCGCACCATCCTTTAGTCCGAAGTCAGTCTGAAATACCAACGGCCGGGAATTCCGGGGTGTTCCCGCGCAGCCGGAAATACCGATCGCGATTATCAGCATACCTGCTGCAGCCAAACCGCATAACCTTTTATTGCACATAAATCCTCCTATAAAACCAAGTTTTCTTTTAAAAACTTGGCCTCATCAACTGATGGACATCTTTGTCCATCAGTTGATGAGTTTTTAAAACTCATCAAAAGAAATATTTTCCTGTTTTACAGGTGTGTCGCTTCCTTCGGGAGTATTTTCTATGTTTTTCACCGCTGATGTATTTGAATTAAATTCATCGTATTTGTCATAGTCTGCTTTTAATTCTTCTACAAGCTGCAAGAGAGCCGGTTCGTCCAATACTTTTAAAACATCCTGGCATTGTGCGGGTGAAATCGCAATCCGCACTGCAGGGCAGTTAGCTTTGTCGTCTGCTTGAGTGGTCGCATTGGCAAGTATGAAGTACGGCCGTTGCGGCGTAATAAATTGATAATCAAATCGCAGGGTTGGGTATGCTTCATGTGCCCCTCCGAATAGCCCCCATGTCATTAATATCTCGGTTTTTCCAAATGCTCCCTTTTTCTTTGCTCCTTCGGGAGTCAGTGTTTTATTAGCAAAGGCTGTGAGGTACTGTTCAATGGCATTCCGTAGAAGTGCACGTTCCTTCTTTTTTAAAGAAATCCAAATATTATCTCCCATCATCTTATGATGAAATTTAACAGTGTTGGTTGAGGGTTCAAAAACAAAGCTGATATCGCGCGGCAGTAAATCGTTGGAATAACGTTTTACTATATTAAGATGCAGTACACCTAACGACTGTACCGGATAGTTGCCGAGGAAGTCGGGATCGTGCTTTTTTGACGTAGAGGCACATGCACCGCTCAAAAATGCAATACCGAGCGTTGCAATCAATACACACAGGGGTATAATACGTTTCATAATAACTCCTATAAAAACTTGAGCTAAAAAACTATACCGGCAATTATGTTAGACGGCTGTTTTTAGCATATCTTTTTATCCCGAATTGTACGGAAAACATCCTCTTAATGCAAGGTCTCGTATTGCATCAATGTCAAGCGCAGCGGAGATATTCTAAAAGGCATGAGTATCATTATGGACAGCCGCTCGGAGTTTTTCCATAAACCGTTTTTTATTGACGATTGCCCGTACATGGGTACCACTGCCTATAATCCCCCGATCGTTTGAGACTTCCGCTTTAAAAGTCAAGAATTTTCCATTCTCACTGATGTCTATCAGTTCGGTATGGACATATACTTTCATCCCTTCAAGGGTTGCGGCAGTATGTTGAACATCGACTTTTACGCCGACCATCGTATATCCTTCTTCTAAAAATGGAAGTACGCTGAGCGCTGCAGTCCGCTCAATCTTTAGAACCATGTTCGGCGTCGAAAATACCTCAAGTGTGTCATCACCGTCTTGACTCGCCAACATTTCCTTTGTAACGGTAAAGCAGGTATCTCCTTTAATCCCAACTTTCATATAAACCTCCTCCAAAGATTGCTTTAACAAAACTGTTTCAGATGCTTTTCAATAAATGCCCGTAACGTAGGAATATGGCTTGTCTCAGGTTCCCTGACCGCATATAGTATCGTAACGTTACCGGTTTGCAGTTTGCTTTTAATTTTTTCGATAAAAGCCGGTACTGTAGGATTTCCTGCTAATTCTTTTGCATAAAGGGCGGAAAAATGGCTGTAATCCATGTCTCCCCTGTGATAGGCCTGCCGTATATCCGACGACGGCGTAATATCTTTTGCCCAATCTCCGAGCATTGCTTTTTCTTTTGTAATACCTCGCGGCCACAGCCGATCGGCTAATATTCTAAACCCATCCTGAGGTTCGGCAGTATCGTATATACGTTTCCAGTATAATGTTCCCATAGCAAGATCTCCCTATAAATATAATATACCAAGGTTGTTGGAGTAATACAATTCATAATTGTGAATTGTCTGGTATGTTCATCTTGAACAAGTTTAGCCCACAACGGCAAAAAAAATGCTTGAAATAGCAAGGTTTTTCATATATAATGAGATAATTGTAACGGAGAAGTTTTTGCAGCAAAGTTTATTTTGGAAAGGCGGTTTATGCTTTTCATGCGACCGATGTTCAGGATGTTGCCGCTATGATCCGGGGTTTGTGTATTTATCTCCTCGGGATCTTCAAAATTTGCAAACATGGGCATCGCTAAAACGGGCGGCATTTATCGAAAAATATTGCCGGTGGGTACTTCAAGGGGATGGATACGAGTATCTTTGCTTAAAAGAACTTCCAAATTACGATTGTATTTTATGGAATAACGGCTGTATTGCATATAATTATCGGCCTTTTCAATGTTCTTCATATCCGTTTTGGGATTATTTACTTGAAAATGAGCAGCGTTGGAATGCAAATGCCCGCAGCTGTTCGGGAATAAATCGCGGTAAATGGTATTCTGCGGAAGAGATTCAAGGTTTTCTTGATGCTGCAAAACAATTTCCTGTTATTCGACGAAGAAGAACCGGCGAAAGCAGAGATTTTACCGAAAAATAGAGGAGTGTATGCGGGTACATTTTTGGGGCGTTCGCGGCTCGATTGCAACCCCGTTGAGCGCAACGCAAATTCAAGCTAAAATTTCTGCTGTTGTTCAACGGATAACCGAAAAGGACATTACCGATCAAGATGCACGGGAGCGTTTTCTTGCTTCATTACCGCCATGGCTCTTTGGAACTATCGGCGGAAATACGACCTGCGTAGAAGTGGAAACCGAAGAGGGTAATCATATCATTTTTGATGCAGGTACCGGTATTCGTGAGTTAGGCGTTAATTTGCAAAACCGCTTTGATTATTTCGACCGGCCGCAAACCTATCACCTCTTTTTCTCTCATTTCCATTGGGATCATATCCAAGGTCTTCCTTTTTTCGGCCCGGCGTATGATTCACGCAATACTATTATTATATATAGTACCCGCCCTAAAATGCGGGAGTTTTTAGAAGAGCAGATGAAGTATCCGTACTTCCCGATTACCATGTTCGGAAAGGGCGGCTTTACTGCAAAGTTCGAGTTCCGTTGTATTGCACCGGATGAACCGTATATCCACATTGGTAATACACGGATAGGATGGCATCGTGTGCGTCATCCGGGTGGCTGTGTCGCATACTCAATCAATGATAATCAAAAAAAGATTATTTTTTCAACCGATACGGAGCTTCGCCCTCAAGATTTTGAAAAAAATGATGCTAATATCGCATTTTATAGTGATGTAGAGCTGCTGATTATCGATGCTCAGTACACAATGACCGATTCCATCGAAAAAATAGGCTGGGGGCATTCAACCTTTTCTCTCGCTATTGATTTTGCAACTTCGTGGGGAATTAAAAAATTAGCACTTTTCCATCACGAACCGACGTATAACGATAAAAAGATTCTCGCGATACAATCAAGTGCACAGCATTACTGCAACTATATAGGTACCGGTACGCTTGAAATATTCAGTGCTGTTGAAGGAACGGATCTGTACTTATGAGTGATGATCTGCCGATTTATCAATTTTCCGATTCCGAACTTAAAGCACTTGTTTCTTTTTTTAGGAAAAGTCCCCCGTTGCCCAATGAGCTGTATTCATTGAATGTTTTTGCTGAAAAGTATATTTATAGAAATCTTACCATCAGCGAAGCGGAACAGCTCTATGGTGATCGATAGTAGTCAATATATGTGATATGTGAACACACTATGAAAAAAAAATACTTTTTCTTAACGATGATTGTACCGATATGTCTCTTTCTTATTGGAGCAGCGGCTGCTGTTGTTTATACGCCTGCTTCTTTTGATACAAATCCTGCCGAACAGCTTTTTACTATTAAACGCGGTACTTCTGCACGGGCAATCGCTGCCGATTTAAAAGCGGCGGGACTCATCCGGTTTGAGTATCCGACATATCTGTATTTCCGACTTTTTAATAAACCGATTAAAGCCGGAACATATAAACTTTCTTCCGCTTGGTCGGTGCACACGCTCTGTGCCTATTTACAGGCGGGAAAACAAGAATTGATTAAGGTTACTGTGCCGGAGGGGCTGACACTCTCAAAAACGGCAGCGATTCTTGAAGACCGGCAGGTTATTGCCGCCGATGATTTCCTTGCAGCGGCAACCAATAAAGCTTTGCTGCAATCCTATGGAATTCCCGGCAGTTCTGCCGAAGGGTTTTTATTTCCCGATACCTACTTTTTTTCGTACAATGAAACGGCAGATCGGGTTATTACGGCGATGCTGGATAATTTCTTCAGCAAAACGGCCGGTATCCCTCACTTCCCCGACGATCCTGTTCAGCGGTACGAGGCGGTTATTTTGGCAAGCATTATAGAGCGTGAATACCGTGTACCGGAAGAAGCCGTAAAAATTGCCGGCGTTTTTTCAAACCGGCTGCATATCGGCATGGGACTGCAATCGTGTGCTACCGTAGAATATATATTGACAGAGATTCAGCATAAACCTCACCCCGATCGTCTGTTGAATAGAGATTTGGAAATAGACCATCCGTATAATACCTATAAATGGCGGGGGCTTCCTCCGGGGCCGATTTCCAATCCGGGAATGACCGCCTTGTACGCAGCTTGTAATCCCGAAAAAAGCAGCTATCTCTACTTTCGTTTGGAAGATGCGGCGGCCGGTACACATATTTTTACTAAAAATTTAACGGAACATACAAAAGCAGGCGCAATTATTTTAAAACGGGCAGCGGGGCGCTGACCGCGATGGCAAAAATCACTACGGAAACGATCGACGCGGTCAATAATCATACGGACTTGGTGTCACTCGTCGAAAATTATACCCATTTGGAAAAGCGCGGGCATGATTGGTGGGGCTGTTGTCCCTTCCATAACGAAAAAACACCGTCTTTCCATGTTATCCCCGATAAAAAAATGTATTACTGCTTCGGTTGCGGAGCGGGCGGCCCTACCATCAAGTTTCTTATGGAAATGGAAAAGCTGTCCTTTAATGAGGCGGTAGAGGCGCTTGCGAAGCGAGCCGGTATTCCCGTTGTGTATGCGGAAGGCCGTTATAACCCCGCGCCGGAGGATTCATTGAAAGAAACACTGCTTGAATTATACAAAAGAGTGAGCGGAACCTTTCATTATTTTCTATTGCACACCCCTGAAGGAGCTCCTGCGCTGCGATATTTACAGGGGAGGGCAGTAAGTCCCGAAATGATCGAGCAGTTTAATCTCGGGTATGCGCCGGCTGATCGCCGGTGGCTCTTTAAATTTTTGCAGACAAAGGGGTATTCTGCAGAGTTTTTAGCAAAATCCGGTTTATTTTCTAAAAACTATCCCGAAGTTTCTTTTTTTTCAAACAGAATTATGTTTCCGATTTGTAACCGGCACGGTCAGCCGGTCGCTTTCGGCGGGCGGGTTCTGGAAGGCGACGGACCGAAGTACCTTAATACCGGGGATTTGCCGCAGTATAAAAAAGGCGAAACGCTTTTTGCGTTTTCGCAGGCGCTTGCGCAGATCAGAAAAGAAAAAACGGTTATTTTTTGTGAAGGCTATATGGATGTTATCGCCTTTCACCAAGCGGGTATTACCAATGCCGTTGCTCCATTAGGCACCGCTTTGACGGAAGAGCAGGTAAAGCTTATTCAGTCCTTTGCCGACACTATCATTCTTTCGTTCGATTCCGATTTTGCAGGACAGCAGGCAACATACAAGGCGATAAAGCTGTGTCGTGCCGGACATTTACAAGTACGGGTACTGATGATTAAGGGAGGGAAGGATCCTGCTGAGATACTGGCGCATAAGGGTGCCGAAAGCTTGACGGAATTGGTAAAAAATGCTATTTTAGACAGTGATTATCTTATTCAAATTGCCGTTGGGCGGTTTGATGTGGTGAGTCCCGAAGGAAAGGCTCAGGCTGCTGCCTTTCTATTCCCCTATATTGAGGTGTTGGAATCCGATATTCAAAAAGAGTCAACAATACATAAGTTTTCGGCGGACTTGGGTATAAGCTCAAAAGCGTTATTTACTGATTATATACAGTATGACCAAAAACAAGAACGGGTACCGCCTACACGAAAAAGTGAAACACAAAAGCGTACTGCGCTTAAAATGACCGCAGAGCTGAGGATCGTGCTTGCAGCAGCTGCAAATCCTCATCTCTTTAAAAAAATGCGGGCAGAGTTGACTTCCGATGATTTTGAGGATCCTGCTGCGAAGGATTTGTTTATTGTATTAGAAGAATGTTATCGCGCCGATGCAAATACGTATGACAGCTTATTAGCGCATTGTCCTTCCGAAACGTTGAGAGATGCCGTAAGCAGTGCAATTATTAAAGGTGAATTTGCAGAAAATCCTGATAAACTGGTGTATGACGGTATCTACTATATTAAACAAAATGCTTTACAGCGCCAAAAGGAGCTCATAATCCGTAAATTGCAAGCAGTGCATGAAAACGGCAGTGTTGACGATATTCAGCATGCCAATGACCTGCTGAGCGAGAAACTGCATATCGACAGAGTGCTCGCAGAATTAAAGGAAACGACATAAATGATAGATATCTCTGAAGATCCTATTGTTATAAAGTTGATTGCCCATGCAAAAGAGCGTAAAAGCTTAACGTGGGATGAACTGACCGATTTGTTGCCTGAAAAAATGACTTCGTCCGAAACGGTGATGGATGAAATTATTGATCTGCTTGAACAAGAGCAGATACAAGTGGTTGATGATGTCTCAGAAGAAGCCGATGATATGTTCGCGGATGAGCTTGATGAAGTAGAGCTTGAAAGCGAGGAGCAGCTGTTTGAAGAGGCGGAACTCGAACCCGGAAATGACTCTGAATTTTCAAAACCGGAAGAAACGCATAAAAAGCTTTTGAATAACGATAGAGAAGCAGTTGTTGACGACCCTATTAAACTCTATTTGCGTGATATCGGCAAGGAAAATTTGCTGACAGCCGAGCAGGAAGTTATCCTTTCAAAAGCGATGGAGGATGGGGAGAATATCATCAAAAATGCGATAAAGAACTCGGGTGTGCTGATTTCTGAAGTTCAAATGATCGCCCAAAAAGCTTTTGCCAAAATCAGTTCTTCAGAGAACAATAAACCGCGTAAGGAATTGAGCTATGAAGATGCTGAAAAAAAACGGCTCCGCCAATCTTATGGCGAACAATTAAAACCCATCTATTCCGATATAAAGGCTTATATCTTATTAAAAAAGAAATTATACGATAAAGAGACGCTTGCCAGTTTTTTGGATGACGAAGATCTCCAAAAAACACGGAAAAAGATTCTGAATTATTTACAAAAAATCGAGTTTCAAACCGAAGAAATCGAAAAAATTTCGGATCATTTTTTGGAGGCAGCCCGGAAGATACGGGAGTACCGTCGCCGGCGTGAAAAGAAGCAACGTCAACTCGGTATACGGGCGTACTCCGACTTGCGAAAGCTTGGGAAACGGCTCGCTATTCCGCGTGAACGGCAGAAGCTGGAAGAAGAGCTTGGTATGACGGCGAACGATATCCGCGATATTTATACGCATATTCAAACGCTCATTCGTAAAGTGCGGAAAATCGAATATGATTTTGAAGCGCCGACGGAAGATATTATCGCGCTGGCAAAAGAAATACGCCACGGTCATGCAATGTTGAAAAAGGCGAAGGATAAGCTGATCAATGCAAACCTGCGCTTGGTCGTATCGATCGCAAAAAAGTATACCAATAGGGGATTGCACTTTTTCGATCTGGTTCAAGAAGGCAATATCGGCTTGATCAAAGCGGTTGAAAAATTTGAATACCGCAAAGGGTATAAATTTTCGACATACGCGACATGGTGGATACGGCAGGCAATTACGCGTTCCATCTCCGATCAGGCGCGAACCATCCGTGTGCCGGTGCACATGATTGAACAGATCAATAAGGTTACCCGCGAGTCGCGGCAGCTGATGCAGAAGTTCGGCAGAGAGCCTACCGACGAGGAGATCGCCGCGCAGCTTGGCTGGAATGTCGAGCGGGTTAAACAGGTTAAAAATGTCGCGCGCGAGCCTATTTCGCTTGAAACACCGATAGGCGAGGAAGAAGATTCTTCGCTCGGCGATTTTATCGAAGATAAGGATGTCGAAAATCCGTCCAACTTGACAGAGTATATTCTGTTGCAGGAACAGCTGCGCGGCGTATTGTCGTGTCTGCCGTTGCGGGAGCAAGAAGTGCTTAAAATGCGGTTCGGTCTTGATGAAGGCTATGCTCTGACTTTGGAAGAAGTCGGCTTGTATTTTAACGTAACGCGCGAGCGTATCCGTCAAATTGAGGCAAAGGCATTACGCAGATTGCGGCATCCTAAACAAAGTTGCAAATTAAAAGATTATTTGGATACATAGGGGAGTGAGAGACGATGGTTACAGCGGAGATTTTTGATAAACTGCGTGAATTACAGGATATTCTTGCACGGAAGAATCAGCTTGATAGTGAGATTTCAGAGGCACCTCAACTATTGGTAAAGCAGGAAGAACTGTTGGCGCAGTATAAAACGAATTATATTAAGAAGAATACTGACGATGAAGCAATACGGCAAACCATCGGCGCATTAAAAGCAGAACTGTTTGAAACCGAACAAAAGCGTGAAAATGCCGAGAAGGGAATGGATAGTATTACCTCACAACGGGAATATGATGCTCTCGATCGTGAAATTCAAGAGGCGAGCAAAAAAGAAGCTGAGCTTCGTAAAGAAATCCTGAAAAACGAGGCAAATCATAAGCGTCTTGACGAAGAGATTAAAAATGAAGAAGCGCTGATTAAACAGCAGGAACAGGAGCTTGATGAACGGAAGGCGGTGATCGAAAAAGAAATTGCCGAAAAGAAAAACGAGCTGGCTGAACTTGCTGAAGGGGAGCAGCGGATTGCCCCCGATTTGGATAGTGATACGCTGTTTAAATTTGACCGTATTATCAAAAACAAGCAAGGTATCGGTATCGTTCCCGTTCAAGGCAATGTTTGTATGGGTTGCCACATGATCTTATCGGCTCAATTTGCTATTGAAGTACGGGAAGGAAAAAATATCATGTATTGTCCGTATTGCAGCAGAATTCTGTATTATCAGGAAAGTGATCAGGATTCCGCTGAGGATATGATCTTTGATGATATGGATATGGGTAGCTTAGCCGATTTGGATGATTCGTCCGACTATGATGAAGGGGAATCGGACAACAGCGAAGATTAATAGTGTAAGATGATAGAGAGCCGGTAACCGCCGTGATATACGGAGGAAAGTCCGGACTCCTTCGGAGATGATGCCGGTTAATGGCCGGGCGCTTGTATTGAAAAATACAGGCGACAGACAGCGCAACAGAAAATAAACCGCCGGTAAAACGGTAAGGGTGAAAAGGCGGGGTAAGAGCCCACCGCGCTTCCGGTAACGGGGCGGCACTGCAAGCCTCATCAGGAGCAAAATTGAATAGTAAAGGATATCCGATCCTTTATTTACGGGTTGATTGCGGAAATTACTGTAGTAATGCAGGAGTAAGATAGATGGTTACCCTGTTCGCAGACAGAATCCGGCTTATGGCTCTCTATTTTTTATTTATACGGATGCATTCCGTTATGAAGGATATGAATTAGAAACGTATGAAAAGGTACCACGGTAAGACACAGTATTACTCAAAACCGCATATCGGAAGATATGCCGTTCTTTTTTTGTGTATTGTGTTTATCGTTGCCGGTGCTCTTTTCTTTTTTACTGTGTATCGGGCGCGTTATTTCCGTGTGCCGTCGATGCGTACGGTATATACTCAGTGGGAAAATAAAGATTATGCGGGAGTGTACGCAAAGACCGCTCAAATTTTAGAGAAACGCCCGATGGATGGAACTGCGCTTGCACTGCACGGTTTTGCAGCGTATTACCTTTTTGCCGAACAGACCGATTTATCTGTCGGTGCGGATTATCTTACGGCAGCTATTGTGCATTTACGCAGGGCGCTTTATCTGACTAAAGATAAGGATATTCCGAAAATTGCGTATGTACTCGGGAAGGCATATTATCAACAAGGCTATTACTATGCCGATCTCGCAGTGAAGTACTTGGATGAAGCATACACAGGCGGTATTGAGGCGAGTGATTTATCGGAGTTTCGCGGTATGGCGGCTTCTGTATTGGGAGATACCGATAAGGCGATAGAAGCTTTTACCCAAGCTCTTGCGGCAAATCCTTCCGACTTTGTGCTGTATGCCGTAGCGGAAAATTATAAAAAGAAGGGTGATATACAGAATGCAAAGCTCTATCTTTTTGAAACAATTAAAAAGACCGGTAATGCCGTGCTGGAAGTGCGGTGCAGAAATCAGCTCGGTTTGCTCTTTTTAGAGGAAAATAAACCGGACGATGCGTTGGCGCAGTTCAAGCTTGTACTTGAAAAAGATGTAAATTCTGCGGATGCACATTACGGTATCGGGCTGATACATGAGATGCAGGGAGATATGATTAAGGCGCGGTATGAGTGGCGCTCTGCGATACGGCTTAATCCCATACATGCGGAAACGCGTGCAAAATTGAATATAAAATAGCATGGGCATCTCTAAAAACTTGGTTAGATTTTAGAGATGCCCGACGAGTTTAAAATTAAGTCTTTATACAATAATGACTTAATTTTAAACATCGCGGCTAAATCTAAGGAAAACCTCTAAAAACTAAAGTTTTTAGAGGTTCACAATAGGAGGAACGTTCGGGGTATGGGCTTTTTTAAAAGATTTTCTGCCGATATAGGCATTGATTTGGGAACCTGTAATACTGTCATTTATATAAAAGGGAAGGGGATTGTCGTTAATGAACCTTCGGTTGTTGCCGTAGAACGCGGAACAAAATCGGTTGTGGCGGTAGGCGCCGACGCTAAACGAATGCTGTGGAGGACGCCGGGCAACATCATCGCCATACGGCCGCTGAAAGACGGGGTTATTGCGGATAAAGATACGACGGAGAAGATGATCCGGTACTTTATTTCCAAGATTTTGCCGCGTCATAGGCTGATTAAACCGCGCGTGGTTATCGGTATTCCGAGCTGTATCACCGATGTGGAAAGCAGTGCCGTGCACGAAAGTGCGTTAAAAGCGGGAGCCGGCAGCGTCGAAGTGCTTGAAGAATCGCGTGCGGCTGCCATCGGTGCCAATATTCCGATTACCGAACCTGCCGGTAATATGGTATGCGATATCGGCGGCGGTACGACCGAAGTATCGGTTATCTCGCTGCTTGGTATGGTTGTTACCAATGCTATCCGTGTCGGCGGCGATGAATTTGATCAGGCCATCATTAAGCATATCCGTTCCGTGCATAACCTCATCATCGGTGAGCAGACTGCCGAGCGTCTTAAAATTGAAATCGGTAACGCGTTCCCGGAAAAAAACATGGAACGGGTGGAAATTAAGGGAACCGATGCAATTACCGGACTTCCCCGTCGCCTCGAAATCGATTCTGTAGAAGTGCGCGAGGCGTTGAGGGAGCCGATTACCCAGATTGTAGAAGAGATAAAAACAACGCTCGCCCAGACGCCGCCGGAACTGGCTGCCGATATCGTAGAGCGGGGGATTGTTATGACCGGCGGTGGCTCTCTGCTGAAAGGCTTACCGAAGCTCATTTCTAAAGAAACGCACGTTCCGGTCATCCTTGCCGAAAATCCCATGGACTGCGTGGCGATCGGCGCAGGTTTATACTATGACGTGTATAAGGATATGTCGGGTAACCGCAGTCTCTACGAGAGTTTAAACCGCTAATACAATGAAAAGGAAATTTTCATTTAAAATAAAGCTTGATGTTTTTTTATTAATCTTGCTGCTTATCATATCTTCGGTGTTGCTGACGTTCTCCGGCGGTCGATTTATCGTCGATTTTAAATCGGTCGGTTTTTCAGTTGCTGCCGGAACGGAAAATGCCGTGCATTCGGTATCGTCATTTGTGACGGATACGGTGTCGGCTGTACGGGAGCTTGCCGAGCTTCGTTCAAAGTATGTGGCGTTGAGCGAAAAACTTAAAGATTATGAGCTTTTGCAGCGGTCAAATGCCGACATACGCCGTGAGAACAGAGAGTTAAAGGAATTGCTCGGTTTTGCGGATACGATTATCTATAAAAATATTCCGGCGCAGGTTGTCGGATTTGATCCTGATAACCTCTATTCCGGTATTATCATTAACCGCGGAACAAAGCACGGTGTGCGTAAGAATATGCCGGTGTTGGCATTCCAGGGCAGCAATGTCGGCTTAGTAGGAAAAATCGTACAAACCGGTCGCGACAGCAGTATGATCATCCCAATATATGATTATCAGTGTTATGTTGCCGCTTCCGTTCAAACAACAAAACATCGGGGCTTGATCAACGGACAGGGTACTGCCGATCTTCCGCTTACTATGAAGTATGTACAAAAACGGGCAAAAGACGAAATCGCTATCGGTGACAGAATTCTTGCATCGGGGGAAAACAATCTATTCCCGAAAGACAGTCCTATCGGTATTGTAACCGGTATTAAGGTGCATGATTATGAAACCTATCTTGAGTTGGCGGTACAGCCGATTATCGATTTCTCACGGTTGGACTATGTGTTTGTGCTGGATTTATCGGGTTCTAATGGGGAGGCGGTACAGTGAGAAAAGTTATTCTGTGGACGATTGCAACTGCCTTTTTACTCGGTGTGTTTGAAACAGCGATTTTGTCCCATATTCAATTATTGCCGGCATTGCCGGATTTAATTTTACTTCTTGTCGTGTATATTGCGCTGTATAACGGTACTGTTCCCGGCATTACAGCAGGTTTTTTTTCCGGACTCATTTTTGATTTTCTTTCATTGGCGCCGATGGGACTCCATTCATTTGTATTTACCGTACTCGGATTTCTTTATGGTATGTTGTACGGGAAATATAATGTGCGTCGCTTCTTTTTCCCATTGATACTCGGGCTTTCGGCAACATTTTTAAAAGCTGGGATGCTATTCGTGTTACATGTACTGTTCGGACAAAGTATTCAGGTTTATAACCTGCTCGCAGCCCCCTTTTGGATTGAAGTTGCAGAAAATGCCCTCTGTGCGCCGGCATTATTTATGCTGTTAGGTTTATTTCCGAATGCGTTTGAAATAAGGGAGTGCTGAGTTCCATGTATGAGCAGGATTTTCAACAAGTTGATAAACGGCTGAAATTTTTTAGTGTTTTTGTTTTCTGTATTTTAGTGATATATCTGTTTCGATTGTTTACGATGCAGATCGTTCAAGGTGATCAGTTTAGAAGACAGTCTCAGACAATATCTCAGCGTTCCGAACGTATTCCCGCACAGCGTGGAGAAATATTTGACCGTAATGCAAACGTCCCGATGGTACTTAGTACCAACACCTTTGCCGTGTCGGTAACTCCGGGAGAAATTCCGAAAAAGTCATTTTCAACGGTTATGGTGCGTCTTGCAAATATTTTGCGGATTCCCGTTGTAGAGATCGAAAAAAAATTGCCGGCGAAGCGTAATTCCTTTCAAAGTATCGAGATAAGGTCTAACCTTCCTTATGAAGTCATTACGTCTCTTGCAGAAAATATCGATGAATTGCCGGGAGTTTCGTGGCATTCAAAACCGGTGCGCAACTATGTTGAGACGGGATCGTTTTCTCATATTCTCGGCTATGTCGGTGATATAACAAAAGAAGAACTCAAGGAGTTGTATAACAAGGGCTATACGGCAAATACTTCAATCGGTAAGGCCGGTATCGAAAAATACTATGATGAGTGGTTACGCGGAGAGGACGGCAGCGAATATCGCACAGTTGACGCAAGCGGGCGGTTAATTGAGAGCAACACCGCATTTATTCCTCCTAAAATGGGAAATAATCTTATTTTAACCATCGACCGGAAAATTCAAAAGCTTGCGGAAAATGCGCTTGGTCAGCGTATCGGTGCTGCCGTAGTACTAAAGCCGGCAACAGGAGAAATCCTTGCGCTTGTTTCGTATCCATCCTTTGATTCCAATCTTTTTTTGAATGATAATGGGAATGAAATGTATGCGCAGGTCTTGCATGATCCCCGTAATCCGCTGTTGAACAGGGCGGTGAATGCAAGCTATCCTCCGGCTTCGACTTTTAAAATCGCTATGTCTACTGCAATTCTGGCGGAAAAAGCGTTTCCTCCCGAAAAAAAAGTGCAGTGTTCCGGTAAAGTAGAATACGGTAATCACTTATTCCGTTGCCATCAACGTGCCGGACACGGGTATCTTGATTTAAGGAATGCATTGGCACAGTCTTGCGATATTTATTATTGGACGGTATGCCGTGATAACCTCGGCATCGATAAGATGGTCGATTATGTCCGCGATTTCGGATACGGTAAGTCTGCCGAAATCGATTTACCGAGCCAAGCAGTTGGCCAAGTGCCTAATCCCGTATGGAAGGAACGTCAATTCCATGAAAAATGGCTTGGCGGGGATACGATGAATATGTCGATCGGACAGGGATTTATGCTTGCTTCGCCCTTACAAGTTGCAAATATGGTAGCAATGGTTGTTAACAACGGAGTAATCTATAAACCGCATTTGTTAAAAGAAGTCAGAGCACCCGGTACTAACGAACTTATATATGAAAAGAAACCGGAGATATTGCAGCAAAGTGATATTCCTCCCGATATATTCGCTCAGGTGCGGGCAGATATGCGGTACACCATTACGGATGGAACGGCTCAATACCCAATGCGTAATAAAATCGTGCAGCTTGCCGGAAAAACCGGTACTGCAGAAGTAGGCTTCTCCGATCGATGGCATTCATGGATGGTTGCTTATGGGCCTTACAATGCTCCGGCAGAAGACGCTGTTATAGTCGTTGTATTGGTTGAAGCCCAGAATAAATGGGAGTGGTGGGCACCCTATGCTACAAATATTATCTTTCAGGGTATCTTTGCGGATCAAACATATGAAGAAGCTCTTGAAGCTCTCGGCGGTAAGAGCTTTTTACCGGCTGTAAGGGTAAGGCAAGAATGAATCTGAGACATATTACTAATTTTGATTATGTACTGTTTTTAGCTGTAATCAGCTTGTCGGTTATCGGCATCCTCTTTATCTATTCTTCCGGAGTTAATTCCGATGGTATATCGATTTCGCATGAATATATTAAACAGCTCATTTGGGTTGTGTCGGGATTGATTTTACTGTTTGCGGTAGCGGTATACGATTATACTAAAATCGCCGATCGTGCTTTATTGATTTATATTATTACAATGCTCTTATTGGTGTATACAAGATTGTTCGGAAAAACCGTTAAAGGAGCACGGAGCTGGATCGGAATCGGAGATTTCGGTATACAAATTTCCGAATTTACAAAAATTATTTATATTTTATTTCTTGCTTGGTATCTATCAAGATCTCAGAATGAACCCGAATTCCGCCGGTTTGTCAAGGCTGCGATTATTATGTTTGTACCGATGGGATTGATACTCCTGCAGCCCGATCTTGGAACGGCTTCCGTATATCTTCCCATTTTTTTAATCATGAGCTTTATAGCCGGTTTCCCGCTTCGGTATGTGTTTGGTTTATTGGGTACAACGGTCTGTACGCTCATTTTTACGCTACTGCCCCTTTGGGAACGGACTATTTTACGCAAATCTTCTTTCGCAGTTAAAGTATTAGGTAATAAAAATATTACCTTGTTGATTATTTTTTCCGTTGTCGGGGCAGGGATTATTGCTGCAATCGGATATCTTCTGTTGAAAAAGCGGTATTATTACTGGATTGGTTATGTATTGGGCATTATCGCCGTTGCTTTATCCGGTGCATTGGTTGGGAGCAGAGTATTAAAAGATTACCAGATGAAGCGTTTGATCATCTTTTTGGATCCCAATAGCGATCCGCGTGGTGCAGGTTGGCATATCCTCCAATCGATGACGGCAATCGGTTCGGGAGGGCGATCCGGTTTAGGTTTTCTAAAAGGAACGCAAAGCCATTACCGCTTTTTGCCGGAACAGAGTACCGATTTTATTTTCAGTATTCTATCGGAAGAGTGGGGGTTCCTCGGCGGACTTTTGGTCTTTGGACTTTATGCAATCATTTTTTTACGGATGATTCTTATCATTCAAAAAACAAGTGATTTATTCGGAAAACTCATTGTCTCCGGTGTTGTGGGGATGTTCTTTTTTCACTTTGTTGTCAATATTGGGATGGTGATGGGATTTATGCCGATTACCGGTATTCCGCTGTTATTTCTGTCGTATGGAGGTTCTTCTTTGTGGACCGCGATGATTGCTACAGGACTTGTAATGGGAATCAGTCTGAGACAACTGTAAAAAACTATTATGAAGCAGCTTGCAAAATCTATAATGTTGCGTTACACTGATTAAATAGGAGCCTTCGTAATGACAATACATAACCTTATGGAAGATTTCGTATACAACGAAGTGAATAAAGTTTTCGATGCTGCAAAAGAAAAGAATGAATCATGGTTTACTTGTAATTGTATGCAATGCCGTTTGGATACGGTTTGTTATGTTTTGAACCGGATTAAACCGCGGTATACGACTTCCGGTAGAGGTATGGCGCATTTTTTGCAGATTGATCAGTCGGAAAAAAATCAGCTGCTTGCCGATGTTTCAGCGTTGGCGTTTGAAGGTATGAAAACTGTTTTGAGTACCAAGCGTTCCCATACGTCCTCTGAACAAGTCCTGCCTTCCGGTCATGTATTTAATTTTCCAACCATCACGGGGCGAGTCTTGGACGGTCAAACATTTGCTCCCGTTTCCGATTTACCTGTCGCTTTATATCTGGAAAACACCTTGGTTGCACAGATGAATCATCTGTGGGATAATCCGTATACGATTTCTCATAAGACGCCCGGCACGTATACGTTTTGGCCGTTTCCCGTACTTGCATCGGAATTAGGTGAAAAGCGTATTTTTAACTTTTATATTCATGCTGATAAGGATGGATATGATCCTATTCACTACCATTTTAAACTCGGTTTAATGAGTGATGCAAGTGTAAAGCGGGATCTTGATGTTGAAAGCTGTCATACTTTACCCGATTTATATCTTTTTAGCAGAGTATAGGAAGCCTCTAAAGACCTCTGTTTTTTAGAGATGCCCTATAACAACTTCGTTTAGAGGTTATATATGAAATTGGTTTTTTTAGGTCCTCCGGGGGCCGGAAAGGGAACATTGGCGTTGGAGGCTGCAAAATATTACGGTATTCCTCATATTTCTACGGGATCTATGTTCCGTGTTGCTATCAAGAATCATACTCCATTAGGGGAAAAAATTCAGAAGATTATCGATTCCGGTGCGCTTGTTGATGATGAAACAACGGCTGCTTTGGTAAAAGAGCGCCTTACTCATGATGATGCGCGTAACGGTTTTATTTTAGACGGTTTCCCGCGTACAATCGCACAGGCGGAAATTTTGGAAGATTTTTGCAGGCTCGATGCTGTCATCAATTTTGATATTTCGGATGAAGCAGTAATAACACGGCTGTCAGGCAGGCGGCTGTGCCCCTCATGCGGTAAGAACTTTCATATTGAGTTTATGAAACCACAGGTCGAAGGTGTTTGCGACAATTGCCGCGGTACACTGGTTATCCGCGAGGATGATAAAATAGAAGCAATTGTAAAGCGGCTTGAAACCTATCGAGAGCAAACCTTTCCTTTAATAGAGTTTTATCAAAATAAAAAACTGCTCATAACCTTGGATGCACAACCTGCTCCGGCAGTTATTTTGGAAAACTTTGTTAAACTCTTTCCTCTCAAGCACTAAAGGATGTCGCTTTTTGAATTATACGCTTGATGACGAAATTGCCGCTATTGCAACAGCATTGGCGCCCGCAGCACTCGGTATTGTGCGGACATCGGGAACTCGAAGCCTTGAGCTTATTTCCCGTTTTTTTTCCCGTCCGCAGGCATTGTTGCAGGCAGAGGGGCATACGCTGGTATACGGGTGGATACACGATGAGGGGGTGAAAGTCGATGAGGTTGTCCTCTGCGTGTATCGTGCTCCGAAAAGCAATACCGGTGAAAATGCCGTTGAAATCCTCTGTCACGGCGGGGCAGGTGTAGTAAAAGCGATTTATCGTCTCTGCATCAAAAACGGCTTCCGTGAAGCGGAGCGAGGCGAGTTCACCTTTCGTTCGTTTATACACGGCAAAACGGATTTAACCCGCGCGGAAGCGGTGCGGGAAATTATCGATTCAAAAACAAATACGGCGCAGCAAAAGGCTGCCGGCCGGCTTTCCGGTACCGTATTCCGTGAAATTGAAACAATCAAAACAGATTTAATGACAGCTCTTGCCGCTCTTGAAGTGGGCATCGAATATCCCGAAGATGAGGAAACGATTGCAGACAGTTTTAACGAAGCACTTCTGAAAAAACCTCTTTCGGCCTTGCAGCAGCTCGCCGATTCGTGGCAAACGGAAAAAATATATCAGGCAGGTGTGCGCCTTGTGCTTGCAGGCAAAACAAACGCAGGAAAATCTTCTCTTTTTAATGCGCTGTTAAAAGAAGATCGCGCTATCGTGTCTGATATTCACGGAACAACCCGTGATTGGCTTGAAGCTGAACTCGATTTTAAAGGTATTCCTGCACATATTTTCGACACTGCCGGTCTCCGCGCTACGGAAGATACAATCGAAGCGATAGGCGTGCAGCGCAGCGTTGAACTGGCATCGGCAGCCGACATTGTGCTGTATCTGATTGACGGGACAAAGCCGCCGGCCGAAGAAGATAGTGCGTTTATCGAACGGAATACCGTGCCGCTGATTATCGTGCAAACCAAGGCGGATAAGGGGCAAACGGAACCATTGCCGGCGGCTTTGCAGCGGTATCCCGCCGTGAGTTTGAGCTCGAAAACGGGAGCCGGTCTCGATACGCTGATCGATACGGTTGCCGGGCTCGTTACGGCGGATACCGCGCTGCCGATGCAGGACGCAGGCATCTCGCTCGGGACGGAGCGGCAAAAGGAAGCGGTAACCGCCGCGCTTGAAGCAGCACACCACGCACTTGAAGCAGGGCACAGCGGATATCCGCTCGATGCCGTCATTCAGGATGTGGAAGAGGCGGTGCATGCGCTTGGAAGCGTTACCGGCGAAGTGCACTCCGATGATATCTTAGATAAAATATTCTCAGGCTTTTGCGTGGGCAAATAAGAAGGGAGTTTACAATATGAGTGTTATTTTAGAGGTAGACGGGCTAAAGAAATCCTATTTTACCAAACCTGTCTTGAATGGTATTTCTTTGGCGATAGAAGAAGGTTCGATACTCGGGTTGCTTGGTCCGAACGGTTCGGGTAAAACTACTTTTTTGAAGATTATTGCAGGATTGCTTCATGCAACCTCCGGCGATGTTCGGGTGTGCGGTCAACCGATTGGGCTTGAAACAAAGCGTATGGTTTCGTTTTTACCCGACCGGAATTGCTTGTATCCGCGGATGACTGCACTCGATGTTATTCAGTTTTATCAGGATTTTTTTGATGACTTTGACCGGAATAAAGCCTTGGAATTGCTTGAATTCATGGAACTCGAGCAAAAGCAAACGATTAAAACAATGTCGAAAGGTATGATCGAAAAGATGAATTTAACGCTCACTTTTTCGCGGACGGCAAAGCTGTTCGTGCTTGATGAGCCCTTAGGAGGCACCGATCCTGTTGCCCGTGAAAGGATTATCAAAACGATCATTAAAACATGGACGGAAAACAGTGCAATTATCATCAGTACCCATCTGGTTACGGATGTTGAGCATGTGTTTACCGATGTCGCTTTTTTGCGCAAAGGAACAATTGCCATGCAAGGCAATGCGGAACAACTAAGGGAAGCGCATCAAAAATCGATGTATCAGTTGTATCTCGAAATTTTCGGCTAAAGGGGAAAAAAATGAACCGGATTTTTAAATATACTTTTTTGCAGCGGCTGCCGAGTATTATTTTAAGCTGTGCCGTTATGGCATGTATGAGCGGTGTTGAGCTGCTCTTTTTAGCCTTTACTAAAAACATATTTAACGGGTTTTATATGTTATGGTTTGTACTTACCGTGATAGCCTTAACGGTAATTCCGCTCTTCCTATTTATTCGGTGCAGCAGCGGTTACGCACGGACATTACTATTTACCGATGAGAGCTATCTTATGCTGACACTGCCGGTTCGTACCGAATTTATATTACTCGGCAGAATACTATGCGGCCTTGCCGAATTGGTGATTTGTATGTTTGTCTCAGGAGCCTTTTTAATAGCAGTTGGAATAGGGTGGACATATCATTATATCGGTTTTACGAGTCAGCAGTTTTTTCGTGTTGCGGGAGATATTCTTACTCTTATTTTCCTTAAAAATTTTCCGCTCCTTGTTTTTATGCTGTTCGGCTCTTTAGTGTCATTCATATTTATTGGAAATGTTGCGCTTGCCGTTCAAACGGTGATGCGTTCCTTTAATATTAAACGGATGCGGGGAGTCTGGACCGTAGGCTTTATTCTTATTTTTACCGGTACACTCTTTTTGACCGGCAGAGTTGAGGCAATGGTCGGACGGGCGTTAGGCTCCTATTGTCCCATTACCGTATCCGGTATTAAGTATACAGCACAGGTCGCATCATATCCGAGTATGGTTGTTAACGTCCCTATCGTTTCGACGTTCATTTCATTGGGGATAGGCATCGCATGTTTTTTTGCTTCGGCATGGCTTCTAAAAAGAAAGGTTGAGGTATAAACAGAGGCGGTGATTCTGGTTTAGAGGAGTTAACGATGATAATATATAAAAAAATTTTTCGTATGTAGGTTTGGTTTTGCTGATATTAGGCTGTATTGCATGTAAACGTGAGGCACGGCAAGATACCGCTCAAACTTGTACGGCGGATAAACGTACACAAACCGCTGTATGGGCCGAAAGGCCTGTTGCGCATGTGGTGATTGACGATAAAGCACATGCAGCGCTGAGTAAGCAAAAAGCGACTGCGGTGTATTGTATCGCGATGGGCGCATCGTGAGGCGGTACTATTGTAGATCCGACCGTGCTTGTCGGAATGCCGAAAGACCTTAATAACTATGATAAATTTGAAGTAAACGGAATCGATGTGTATATCAGCAAAGGGACCAATACGCTTGACGGTATTGTAACGATCACAGCAGAAAATGCATTTTGGCAAGAAGTGTTTATTGCAAAAGGAATAGCACAATAGGAAATGTCAGTATAAACGCATCGGACTGTTAGGCTAGCGGACGATCCTGTTCTTCTTGTATTTCTATTTCTCTGCTGATATCTTCCAATTCCGTTGCAATCAGGTTGATGTTTTCCGCACAGAGCCGGAGCTTTTCCGTAATTTGAGCGGTGTTACGGTCGATCTCTTTTTTATAATATATCTTATGCTCGACACTTGCCCAAAAGTCCATCGCGATTGTACGGAATTGTACTTCTACCTGCATATACTTTTTCCCTTCTGCGAAGAAAACGGGAATTTCGACAATCAGATGCAGGCTGCGGTACCCGTTCGGTTTTGGATTTTTAATGTAATCTTTGCGGGCAAGCAGTTTTATATCATCTTGTGCACATAATTTATCGGCAAGGATATAGATGTCCTTTTGAAACGTGCAGATAACCCGAATGCCCGCCACATCATGTAAATGACGTTCGATATTTTCGAGCGATACATCCAGTCCCATCTTTTTTAATTTGCCGAGAATACTGATCGGTTTTTTGATTCTACAGGTGATGGATTCAAAAGGATTACGGTCTTGATCCATCGACAGCTCAGTATTAAGGACTTCCAGTTTTGTTTGAACCTCTCGCATAGCACAGCGATACTGCATCATCAGATGGGCAAACGGGTATGCCGCTTCCAATAGCTCTTCGGGTTTGTCGCTATTCAACAATTCTTTAACTGTAACACTTGTCAATATATACCTCACACTTCCGTCAAAATTTCGTACAGCCGGATAATTCAGTCAATGTATAATTGGTAATGTTGTACACTTAAGGATTGCACTAATTACCAATTACACATTAGAACATTATCAATTATTTTACACCTTCCATGCAGCAGCGGTTTCCCGCATACCGACAAAGCGTGCATAAATACCGTCTTGCTGCACGAGTTCGGCATGGGTGCCGTGCTGGACGATACTGCCCTTGTCCATGACGAATATTTGATCGGCATTTTTGATAGTTGAAAGCCGGTGTGCGATGATGATTGCGGTTTTGTTTTTCAGCAATTCATCAAGGGCGCTCATCAGTTTTTCTTCATTTTCGGGATCGACACTGGAAGTCGCTTCGTCGAGGATGACAATGGAACTCGGCTTGAGCATTGCACGTGCAATGGAAATACGCTGGCGCTCCCCGCCTGAAAGATTGCTGCCGCCTTCCTGCAGTACGGTATCGTAACCGTTCGGCAGTTCCATAATAAAGTCGTGACACTGCGCTGCTTTTGCTGCTGCAATAACTTCTTCATCGGTTGCATCCGGTTTTCCGAATTTGATGTTGTTTTTTATTGTATCTTCAAAGAGATAGACATCTTGGAATACAAACGTAAAGTTTGATAAAAACGCATCGTACGCAAAGTCTTTTATATTGGTATCGCCGAGTTTTATTTCCCCTGAATTGACATCCCAAAAGCGGGCAATCAGCTGACACAAACTGGTCTTTCCCGAACCGGAATACCCGACCAAGGCTGTTACGCTGTTTTTCGGAATACTCATATCCACATTGCGGAAAAGTTTTTCTTCCGGCTGCTCATTTCCGCCGTAGCCGAAGGTAATATTTTTGACAGTGATATCGTCATTTCCCTGCGGCAGGAGCGAACCTTCCGGTAAGGCTTGAATATTTTTAACCGTAAACAGCGTATCCAAATTCTGTACCGCAACACCGCGCATCCGCTGCATCGTACCGGCTATTTCAAATCCGCCGAATACCACAAAGCTCGCAACAATCAGCATCAGCGTTTTTTCCACATCGATCGCCCCAGCTGAATACCGATATAAGGCGCTTACAATAATTGCGGTTGTCCCCAGTTTTAGCAGGAGCGAAAAAACCAGCAATGAAGGCATGAGCGTTTTTTCTACCGCAAAGAAACCGGTTTTGCTTTTTTTAATACTCTCCGTTACGTTTTTTATCGCTTCGCTTGTTCTTCCGAATGCCTTGACCACACCGATTCCCTGCACATACTCCAGAACATCGGTATGCAGTTGCAGCTTCAGCTCCGTCAGTTTTGTCGTTACCGCATCGGTCTTCTTTTGGAATAGATTGTTGAATACAATCGCCACGACAAGGGTAATAAAGATGATACAGCCGGTCGTCATATCATAAGGGAATACAAACAGCGCCATGATCACCGTTTGAATACCGCCTGCAAACATCATTTCGAGAATCATCATATTGATGGTTTCAACATCGGTGATCACCGTTGTCAACGCTCCCGAAATATCGCCGAGTTTACTTTCGGAAAAATATCCCATGTGTACGTTTTTCAGTTTATCTCCGATGACAAGCCGGTTCTCCGCTCCCATCGTATACGAGGCGATATTTTTATTGCGGTCGGAAATATAGCCGAAAATAATTTTTCCCGTAAGGCTGACAAGCATAATGCAGAACACCGTGATAATATTGCTCCGTGTAACCGGCTGTGATTGAAACACCGCACGGCTCAACGTTAGCAAAAAATATCCAAGTCCGCCGAGGGTAAAACCTTCGAATATGCTTTTGAGCATATCGCAAATAAACATCGTTGTTATACGCTTTGATTGCTTCCCCGCAATCGCGTAAATCTTCTTCAATAAATCAAACATAGTTTTACCATTCCTTTATAAAGCGTTTTTGCAGCTTGGTACATTTGTAGCCACAGTGTTCATAAAACGCATGGGCTTCCGTGCGGTGCTCACCGGAGTTGAGGCGGATAAAGCGGTAGTGCCGCGCAGCAGCTTCTGCTTCTACAGCACCCAACAGCTGTTTGCCGATACCTTTGTGCTGGTGTTCGGAACTGACTGCCAATTCTAAAATGTTGAACCCCGCTTCTTCAAACAGTAATTCATACGCTTCGGCATGAATAAAGCCTACCACCGTGTGCGTTTCATTATCTTCGTACACCCGTATAAAATGCCGGTTATCGGAGATGAGTTTTGCAATCTGCCGTTCGGTTACCGTTTCTGTTGTTTTATATCCAAGCGAAAATTCGCTGATATCACGAATAGCCTTTGCATCTGTTAGCTGTATAGTTCGTATCATGTATTTCTCCAATATAATTCTTAATTATCCCTGCTGCTGATATGAGACTGCCACATTTTTTGATAGAGCGGTGAACGTTGCAACAGCTCGGTATGCGTTCCCTCAGCGGCGATTTTTCCTTTATCCAGTACGATGATTTTATCGGCATTGACAATCGTGGAAAGCCGGTGCGCAATCATAATAACGGTCTTATTTTTTACGAGGTTATCGATGGACTGCTGGATAATGGCTTCGTTTTCCGGGTCGGAGTAGGCGGTTGCCTCGTCGAGTACCACAATGGGACTGTCTTTTAGTAAGGCACGGGCAATGGTGAGCCGCTGCCGCTCGCCGCCTGAAAACTTGCTGCCTGCGTTTCCCGCATTGGTGTCATACCCGTCGGGCAGGCTTTTGATAAAGTCGTGAATGCTGGCTTTTGTACAGGCGGCTTCGATTTCCGCATCGGTTGCATCTTCTTTTGCCATCTTGAGGTTTTCCCGAATGGTCTTATTGAACAAAAAGTTTTCCTGCGACACGTAGGTAACCAGCTGCATATTCCGTTCCAAGCTCATACTCCCGATATCAGCGCCGCCGATGGTGATGTGTCCGCTGTCGATATTCCAAAAGCCTGCCAGCAGTTTTGCAATGGTAGACTTACCGCTGCCGGAAGAGCCGACAATCGCGGTCAGCTCGCCTTCTTTGGCGGTAAAGTTCAATCCATCGAACACCTTTGTGCTGTCTTTGGCAGCTGCACCGTTTACCGCGCTGCCTGCCGCAGGATCCTTGGCAGCGGCACCGGCTGTTTCGCACAGCGCTCCGCCGTAGCCGAATACCACATTTTCAAAGCGCACATCAAAGCCGTGCGGTGCAGGGGCGGTGTCTTGCCGAACCAGCTCCGGTAAATCGAGTACCGACTGTATCTCACCGAACACAACACGCACATTCGCCATTGTGTCCATGTACGCCATTGCTTTAAGGAGCGGTTTATATGACGCATAAGAAAGCAGCACGCACATAATCAGCACCGGCAGTGTAATGCCGCCGGTCATAAACAGATACAAGCCGACCGGCAGTACGACAAGGAGCGTAGACGGCAGCACTTCCATCGCAGCGGTCATCGCAAAACACACGCTCAAATACCAGTCGAGCATTGAGTCCCGGTTATCCTCCACCGCTTTTTGGAATTTATCATACGATGATGCCGATTTGTTAAACGCCTTGATCACTTTTATCCCTTGAATATATTCGACCGCAGCGGCATTCATTTTTTTCGATGCTTCGATGTACCGTTTCGATTTTGCTTCATAGTCTTTCATCATCAGCATCGAAAAGAGCATACCGAGCGGCAGCGTTACGAGGTTTGCAAGAGCGATCTTCCAGTTCAGTATAAAAATGATAACGACAATAACAATCGGAATGATAACGTTGGCAAGTACTTCGGGGATAACGTGCGCAATCGGCTTTTCCATTTTATCCACCGTTTCTACCACAAACTGAGACCACTTGCCGCTGCTTTTTTCTTCTATCGTACCCATCGAAAGACGGCTTAATTTTTCCACCACCCGCTTCCGCGTATCTTCAATAATGCTGAATGCCAGATTGTGCGAACCAATGGTAGATACCGAATGTCCGATAATCGCCCCGGCAAAGCCTGCAAAAATAAGTCCTGCATACGGTAAGAAAATGCGGTAATCCGTTGCGCCGTTTATCAGCTGTGTCACAATAGATGCAACAGCAAAGTAGGGCACAATGCTGCACGCAACACCGATAATTGCGACAACCACCGAAAAGATGATTGCGCCGATATGCTTTTTTAAAATATCCATATATTCTCCTCTCTATAAAAAATCTAACCAGAGTTGTTAAAAGATGCCTACTATCTCCTGATAGATCAAAATCGCTGCCGTAGTTTTATTCTCCCATTACGGAACCCTAAAACCGCTTTCCACCCCGCCTCAAAAAAAGCGGCGAGCGTATGAGCATATTTTAATGCGGTTTCTTTTGGATAATTGTGCAACACAAGTTCGGCAAGGGAAGCATAATGCGCATGCACAAGGATATGCCATTCATCATCTTCCAAATCCCGAAAAGGAATACCCCGCCGCTTTAATTCGACAAGGAACTTTTTAGTTTCCCGCATTTCGGCACGTACCACCATATCTTGAAAATCTGCGTATTTTGTACCGGCTGAACACATCAGCAAAAGCTGAAATATTTCAAAATGTGCGTAGATATACTCGATCATGCTGCACAAGGTTTCTTCTTCATGTCTCCACAGCTGTAAAAGATCATCGTTTTTTACTAATGCGAACTGCTCCGCTGCGGCATCGTTATACATTTGAGAAATAGTTTGAAAAACCGGGTCTACTATGGCGCCGAAGAGCGCTTCCTTATCCGTAAAATGATTATAGAATGCGCCGTTGGTTACATGAGCTTCCTTGCAAATTTCCCGAATGCTTGCCCGCTCAAAGCCGAATGCTAAAAACTGCTCTTTTGCACATTGCAGCAGATTTTCGTGTGTTTGCTGAAAATTCCTTGGTATACAATCACCCTCCGTCTTACAGTTTAATATTACGGTGTAATATTAAACTGTAAGACGGAGTTTACTACAATCGGAAGAAATATGCAAGCATAGTGAAGATGTCAAGTGTAATTAAGATAAGCGGCTTACTACCGTATGAGGTAAAACTGAACTCCGTGTTCCTGATTCCGGGCACAGCATAAGAAGACCAGCGTATGATTATGTGCTGATGTTTAAGGTCATCATTTTGCAAAGACTGTACAACATAAGCGATGAACACTCCGGAATATCAGGTCAAAAAGCTTTGCAGACAACACAAAGAATTGACAGATGAAATCGTAGAACACATCAACCGCTTAATTCTCCATATGTTGGCAAAGTCTAATGTATATCCGAATCGCAACAGAGAGCATTTCAATCCTATTATGCGAACTGACTTTGAAAAGAAAATAGCTGAAAAACCGTACAAAGTTGTAATGTGTGCAATTATGAGAAAGATGGTTCAAATGATTTTTGCTGTTCTTAGAAACCAAAAATCATTTGAGTTAAGAACACCCGAAGAACATCAAAGACTAATTCGAGAAAACAATAAAATAGCTGCATAAATTGTTGACAATTAAGACTCAAAATAGAACTTTTATGAGGTCTATTTGTTATGCACTTTTTTAATTTTTCAGTAGCAAAAAATAATATTTGCCATTTTTTAAATTGATATTGACTTTCCTTAGTTTGTCTACAAAAGCTACAAAAGAATGATTTAGATAGCAAACATAAGCGTGTATATAATTTATTAATACATTATACCATAAATATAGAAAGATTTCTACATATGTCTTGACAACTAAGAATAAAATAATGGTTTATATTTTTTATCTATTGACAAGTTATTTATAGTCTGATATACTATGAATGAATACAACGAATTATTCATTCATAGTATAAAAAGGAGGTCTATTTAATTGGATAAAAAACAGGCATTAAAGACCGCAGCCTACGATGTATTCTCTAAAAAAGGATATAAGGCAACAGCAATTGCAGAAATTGCCGAGCAAGCCGGTGTAGCAGTTGGCTCTTTTTATAACTACTATGACAGTAAAGAAGCTATTTTTTTAGATGTTTATGTAGATGAGAATAATCGTGTACGTCAAGCAATGATAAACGAGCTGGATTGGCAAATGAATGATATGGTTGGACTTGTCAGTCAGATTTTCAGACGGTCACGAAGTTATGTTTCTTCCAATAAAATTCTTACGGAATGGTACAATCCTCTTATTTCTGATGAATTGCATAAATATTATTCTTCGGAAGAGGGCAAAGTTGCGAATCCCTTTCATCAGTTTTTAGTGGAGACCTTTACTAATCGTATGGTGGAAGAAGGATATTCTCAGAAAAAAATTCAAGAAATCTTGCAAGTTTATAATCTGTTCTACTATATGGATATGCACATCACAGAAAATGATTTTCCGGGAGTCAGTAAAACTGTTGAAATGCTTGCGACTTACTTCATTAAAGGCATTCTTAAATAACAAATATAATATAGGTGAATTGGAGAAAGAGGGATGTCCATGGAATTTAGAAAAAAAGGGTACAAACCGTTTGATATTTTTGACAGTGAATGGGCGGCAGTAACGGTAGGAAACAGGGAAAAGTTCAATGCCTGCCTTGTGTCATGGGGCAGCCTTGGAAATATCTGGGGAGCACCGGGAAAAAGTAAGGCGACTGTAACCCTATATATACACCCGTCAAGATATACAGCTGAGTTTATTGATGATAGTGAATACTTTACTGTAAGCTTTTTTGATCCGAAATATAAAAAGGCACTTGCATACCTTGGAAGTCATTCAGGAAGAAATGAAAATAAAATAGAAAATGCCGGACTTATGGCAATTCCTATAGGTAAGACCATGGGATTTAAAGAGGCAAAGCAGACTTTTTTATGTAAAAAGCTTTGTAAGCAACAGTTTGACAAGGAGAGTTTTGTACAGGAAATAAGGGATTACTATGAATCGTATCCGGATATCTATACTGATGGACATGGTGGCTGGGAACCTCATTTTATTCTTATAGGTGAGATAGAACAGATTATAGAGTAAATGGATATGCTATATTTGATACTATTTAATGGAAAGGACAAAATTTTTATAAAAAGAATTAATTTCTTTATTTTTTGGAAATATATGAATGAATTTATATTTTATTCATTCAATAATATAATAAAGGGGATGTTATCATGGACAAACAAGGAGTGAAAAAAATGAATGGATTAGGTATTACAGGAATTTCTCTTGCCGTTATTGGTATTTTGGTCATTATTGGGGGGGCTACACTACAACAGATTGATTTATCAAACCCTAATTTTATGTCCTTTGCGACTGGAGGTATGATTTTGCTGGCTATAGGGTTATGTATGATTGCCGGCTTGCCTGCCTTTCTGCAAATCGTAGGTATTTGGTTAGCGGCATTGACTACCATGATTTATATTTACAGTCTACCTGATACTGATTTGCTTATCAAACTGATTGGCTTTATTCCTGTTATTGCACTGGCTACTTGGCTATCCTTTAAATTTTGGAAATGAGGAAAATAATGAAAAGAGGTAAAAAAATGCTGATAATTATTGTATCTATTCTGGTAGCTATATGCCTTATTTCTTGGGGTGTGATAACCCATCTTGGACGTAGTCAAGCTTTGTCTTTAAAATCCATTGAAAATTTCAATGGTGACCTTTACTTAATACATTTGACGAAACCTACTAATATGACATGGAAAGCCGGTTCTTTTGCTCAGTTTACATTACGCGATATTAAGGAGAGTAATCAAGACACTACAGATGCAGTATCCGGTGCTACAACGAGCGGTGATAAAAACAAGCAAAACCGTTACTGGCTGACAATAGCTTCCAATCCTGATGAGAATGAAATCCTTATTTTGACTCACAATAGTAGTAGTTTATATAAGAAAACTTTGACCAATTTACCAGCAGGAAGTAAGGTTGCGATGAGTTGGATTGACTCTCATTTATCTGTTACAGATGGCGAAGAGCCACTTGTTTGTTTTGCCTCTGATGTAGGTATTGCTGCAATACGACCAATTATCAAAGAGTGGGCTGGCAAACGAGATATTATTCTGAGTCATTTGGATAAGGGTGTAACGGTTTTTGATGAAGAGTTGTCTCAAACGGCTCAAAAATACGTCGAACTGAATTATGACAAAAGCACCAGCCTCTCCCAAAGCCAAGAAACCTTAAAAAATATAGTTGATAAATATGGTAATAAAGCTATCTATCTTTTGGCTGGTCAATCTGATGATGTTGAAATGATAAAAAAGTTACTTGAGGAACAGGGAATTGATAGCAAGCAGATTAAAGTAGATGATTTTAAAGGTTTGAAATAGTAACAATCACTTTTGTGTAAAATTCATTGTATTTTTGATAAAAATTGCAAAAGATAGTGATTATATTCTAGCTCTTAAAGGAAATCATCCGCTTATGGAGCAGGAAGTAAAAGACTTTTTTCTTAAGTCCTGCAACATCGACTCGAAGCGTCCGCCCTGGGCATTCAATGGCATTTTGTTATGCTTACAGTAGAAAAAATTGTTCATGTAAAGAAGTCGAAAAGGATTATGCACGTCTTTCTAAACTTACAAATGAAAATATAAATACTCGTGTAAGAATGTACAATAATGAAGCTCAGCCTGCAGTACCCCCTTTGACACTAGCAATTTACCATGCATATAATTGGTCAGATTCTCGTTTTCTTTCATTAATTAAAAACTCAGGTATAGATTTTTAAAAGATGCTCTATGCTATTATTGACACATTCATCAATAATGACTATACTCTGAATGAATGTTAAATAATATTCATTCAGTAAAATAAGGAAATAAAATATGTACACTACCGGAAAAAAATATGCAGCGTTTGTGCTGATTAATTGTTTAACATTATCCAGAATACCGTTATCCGTCTTTGCTTATATGGAAATAACAGCGGGAACTATCCGCGGTATTTATTATCTCTGCTTATTCTTGGGTATTGCCGTAAGTGATTTTTTGGACGGAAAATGTGCCCGTGCATTTCATGTTCAAAGCGGCATTGGTGCAATAGCAGATGTCATCTGTGACTTCTTCTATATTATGACTTCAACTTACGCACTGTACCGCTTAGGCTGTTTACCTATTTGGGTGCTGATTCTTATTACCGTAAAACTTTTTGAATTTATCTTGACCTCTCTACTGATAAAACGCGTACAGTACCGGTCTCATATTTTTATGTTTGACCGTATTGGTCGGTATACGGCTATAGGATTTTATATTTTACCTACGGTGATTGTGCTCTGTAGTATATATTTGATGCCGTTCTTTTTTATCATCCGCTATGTTTTTTGTGTAAGCCTATTAATTTTCTCTTTGGTCTCGACTTATCTGAGATGTACCGTACTCGTAAAAACAAATCGAATTCATCCGGCAAAATAAGATAATTGCAAATAAATCAAGATAAAAAATGATTGTCGAATTTTCTCAATTACGAAGGGCATTCTCCATTTCTATCATTATATGAACAACAATTTGTTTGCATTCAGGCCGGATAGGGGGTATAATAGAATCATACTATCGGGAGGCTCTTACATCTTCCGTTTTTAGAGCTATCCCGTTGTAATTAAAGGAGGCTCATGATGAGAAAAAATGCATTAAGGTTGTATCTGGATTCCAATCTTTTAAAGCGAATTCTTGCTGCTCTTATACTCGGTGCAATTACCGGTATTATTCTCGGCTTCTTTCCCCATGCGGTGCAGCCTTACGTTACCTATACGAAGTTTTTCGGTGATGTATTTATCCGGCTGCTGAAAATGATTGTCGTACCGGTTGTCCTGTTTTCGATTATCTGCGGTTCGGCCAGTATCGAACCGGCAAAATTGGGACGGATCGGTGTTAAAATCATTATCTACTATTTATTGACGAGTGCGCTTGCCGTATTCGTCGGGCTTGTATTTGCTAATCTACTGCGCCCCGGCTTCGGGTTTTCGGTTGTCGGTTCGGCAGCTGCAAAGGCGAAGATCAGCGAAGCGCCTGCAATGAATCAAATTCTCTTAAAAATGATCCCGACTAATCCGATGGAGGCATTGGCTCAAGGGGATATGCTGCCCATCATATTATTTGCAATGCTGTTCGGTTTTGCCGTTTCTTTTGTCCGTGGTTCCAAAGACGAGTTACTCCGTAAAAGCGGTGATACGGTGTTTTACGGTTGTAACGGGGCGGCTGAGGCAATGTATAAAATCGTCGGCGGAATTATGCAATATGCACCGATTGGTGTATTCGTTTTAATTTCCATTGTATTTGCCCAGCAAGGACCGCAGGCGATAGGACCTCTTTTAATGGTTACTCTCTGTGCCTATCTCGGCTTTGTAGTACAGACGATTGTGGTGTACGGCGCTATTCTTACCGCATCGAAGGTTTCTCCGATAACCTTTTTTAAAAAGATTCACGAGATTATGATTACCGCTTTTGTAACCCGTTCGTCATCAGGAACGTTGCCGGTTACCATGCGCGTGGCGGAAGAAAATTTGGAGATTCCGCGCAGTATTTCTTCATTTACACTGCCGCTTGGTGCAACAATAAATATGAATGGAACCGCTATCTACCTCGGTGTTTGCGCGATGTTTATCGGCTATGCAATCGGCTCTCCGCTGAGTATTTCACAGCAGGTTACCGTTGTGCTTACGGCAACATTGGCAGCGGTCGGTACTGCGGGTGTTCCGGGGTCGGGAGCTATTATGCTGCTAATGGTACTCGACTCTTGCGGTTTAAAACTCACTGAAGGTTCTGCCGTAGCGGCAGCCTATGCGATGATTCTTGGAATCGATGCATTGCTTGATATGGGAAGAACCTGCATCAATGTAACAGGCGATGTTGTCGGAACGCTTATTGTTTCCAAACAGGAAGAAAAGTATCAAGCGGTCAATCAAACGGATGTCTAATATCTCCGGTTAATCGGCATAAAGCAGTCTAAAAATTGAAAAGAAATTTAGACTGGGTTGACAAAGTGAGTGGCTCAATTATAATAATTCCTTCGATTCCTGAAATTTTTATAGGAGGAAAAAAATGAGCAATGTCTATAAGACACGCCCGCACAGAGTACTTGTGAATCTTGTTTTTGGTGCGGGAGCCGCTCTCTTTGTGACTTTTATTGCATCAATTTGGCTTAAAAGTTCCGTATTATTGCTATTGATAGCTTTAGCAACTTTCGCCGGCTATGTTTGGTTGGTAATTATCGGTAATATGATTGTTATAGAAACCGACGGCGATACATTGACAATAAAAAAGGGTAATAAAATCGATACCTATTCGATTTCCGCTACAGCGATACGGGCAAAAACCGTTAGTTCCGGCGGGGATACGGAATGCTCGCTCTATCTTACCCGGCAGGGAGAAAATGAAGAACTGATTGACTGCGAATTAATCGGTATTACGCAGTTTATAAAGTTATTGGATGATTTGGGAATCAATAGAGATTCCGTAACCAAACTCAGCACGGACAATACTGATGAACCGGCTAAATTGACAACCGTAAAGGAGAAAACACATGGACACCATCATGAGTAATACAACTTTTTCACATATCTATTATTTTATCCTTATTCCGATAGGGCTGCTTGCTTATTTTGCATTTGCAATCTTTAAAACAAAGAAGGATAAACAGCGCGTTACAAATTGGCTGAATGAACATCCCGATGCGGTAAAAGTGTATATCGGTAAAACGAGTTCGGTAACCGGTTATCTGGCGAGTGCGGCTCAGCAGATAACCGTCAGCAGTGTCGACGGGGAACGTCCGTTCTACTTTAGAGAAAAGCTTTCAACCGGATTCTATGTTACTCCCGGAACCCATATTGTCGAATCGTCTTTTTCAAAAACTCGTCCCGGTTTCTTTTACCGCTCCGTTACCACAACTTACGGTGCAAGCAAACAGGAAATTACGGTAGAGGCTTCCAAATCCTATAACTATTTCTTTAATACGAAAGAAGAAGTCTACGGGTTTGAAGAATTGCATTAATTTCTAATATTTGTTCCTGAATGAACTGCTGATAGAGCGTCTCTAAAAATGGAAGTTTTAGAGGTTTCCATAAGCATTTCATAAGATAAAACGCCCCTGCTGCCGTTAGCGGTAACAGGGGCGTTCATGTTTTCGGAGCAAAACTCTTAGGCTAGTAGCCCAAGGCCTCCTTCTCCGCTTCCAGTTTACGTAAGCGGGCTTCCAGTTCAGCTTCTTTTTCGCGCTTACACAAGGGACATTCAAAGTGCTCTCCGTCGATGTACCCGTGCGTGGGGCAGATGGAGAAAGTCGGCGATATGGAAAAATACGGGATACGGTAATGGGAAGCAACCGCTTTAACCAAATCACGGCACGCCTGCCACTCTTTAATCGATTCGCCTAAGAAGATATGGAATACCGTACCGCCGGTGTATTTACGCTGCAGGGCTTCCTGATGATCCAAGGCTTCAAACACATCGGCGGTATACGAAACCGGCAGCTGGCTTGAATTGGTATAGTAGGGGTCGCGTTCACCTGAGGTGATAATGTCGGGGAACTGCTGCTTGTCATGTCGCGCAAGCCGGTATGAGGTGCTTTCGGCGGGGGTTGCTTCAAGGTTAAAGAGGTCGCCCGTCTGTTCCTGAAAATCAGCGAGCCGCTTGCGCATGTGGGTCAGCACTTTTTCGGCAAAGGCCTTACCGGCGTCTCCGACGATAGTTTCCCCGAGGAAGTTAAGGCACGATTCGTTCATGCCGCAAATCCCGATTGTAGAAAAGTGGTTGTTTAAGTGTTGAAGATACCGGCGCGTATACGGGAAAAGGCCTCCCTCCAACAGCCGCTGAATCACCTTGCGCTTAATCTGTAAACTGGTTTTGGCAAGTTCCATCAGATAGTCAAGGCGGTCAAAGTATTCTTTTTCCGTGCGCGCAAGGTAGCCGATTTGCGGCATATTGATGGTAACTACGCCGATGGAGCCGGTAAATTCGTCGGAGCCGAAAAGACCGCCGCCCCGTTTCCGCAGTTCGCGCTTATCCAGCTGTAGGCGGCAGCACATGGAGCGAACATCGCTCGGGTTAAGATCCGAGTTAATAAAATTCTGAAAATACGGCGTTCCGTACTTTGCCGTCATCTCGAAAAGGAGGGTGGCGTTCGGGCTGTCCCACTTAAAGTCTTCGGTAATGTTGTAGGTTGGAATAGGGTACTGAAAACCGCGCCCTGCCGCATCGCCTTCCAGCATCAGCTCGATAAAGAGCTTATTGATCATATCCATTTCCGCTTGGCAATCGCCGTAGGTAAAATCGGTTTCCTTTCCGCCGACCACTGCTTTTTTATCGGCAAGATCTTTGGGGCATGTCCAGTCGAGCGTGATATTGGTAAACGGCGCTTGACTCCCCCAACGGCTCGGCGTGTTAACCCCGTAGATAAAACTTTGCAAGCATTGCTTTACACTCTTTTCGTCCATCTTGTCGGCTTTTACAAAGGGTGCGAGGTAGGTATCGAAGGAGCTGAATGCCTGCGCTCCCGCCCATTCGTTCTGCATAATGCCGAGAAAGTTTACTATCTGCTGAATAAGGGTGGAAAGATGGCGCGCAGGCTTCGACGTAATCTTGTCGGGAACGCCGCCCAAACCCTCTTGGATGAGCTGCCGGAGCGACCAGCCCGCGCAATAGCCCGAAAACATCGAAAGATCATGGATATGGAAAGCCGCCGTCTGATGCGCTTCGGCGATTGCCGGCGTGTAGATATTTTTAAGCCAGTAGTTTGCCGTTATCGTACCGGAGTTATGCAAAATGAGACCGCCGAGCGAAAAGTTGACATTGGCATTCTCGTTGACCCGCCAATCGCTTTTACTCAAGTAGCCGTTCATCGTTTTGTCGATATCGATCATCAGCCGTTCCGCATCGCGGACAGCTTCCCGTTTTGCACGGTAGAGGATGAAAGCTTTTGCAATACCTGCCTCATTGCGTTCGATTAAGACATTTTCGATAATATCCTGAATTTCCTCGATTGCGGGAATCGAATGTGCATGGCGCGAAGCCATCAACTCTGTCAGTTTCTCTTCCACTGCAGCCGTCAGCGAGTCGGCTTTTTCTTCATCTGCAGAACCGGTAACCGCCTCGATTGCTTTTTGAATGGCTATCTTTATTTTATTCCGATTAAAAACTTCAATATCACCCGACCGTTTTACTACCGACCGCAATACCGGCTTTGTTTCTATCGTTGTGTCTCCTAAAAAGGCTGTCCATTCAGGAAATACCGCTTGATCCATGTTCTTCTTCCTCCCCATATTTGACATGTATTTTTTGTACTTCGTTGATAAACTCATCAAGGTCATTAAATTTCTTATATACCGATGCGAATCGAATATAGGCGACTTTATCAAGTGAATGCAATCGTGCAAGTACCATTTCGCCCAGTTCCGTGCTCTTGATTTCTTTTGCGCTCTTACTGTTCATAATCGCCGCATCTTCAATATCGCTAACGATGTTTTCAATCTCGTTCATCGAAACGGGACGCTTTTCCAGTGAGCGTTCGATGCCCCGTTCCAATTTTGCGCGGTCAAAGGGTTCCCTCCGTCCGTTTCGTTTAACCACCATCAGCGGTTTTTCTTCTATCCGCTCATAACTGGTAAAGCGGTACCCGCAGCTGAGACATTCTCGTCTCCGCCTAATACAATCGCCTTGCCCGAGTGTTCGGGATTCTACCACTTTATCGTCAACACTTCCGCAATACGGACAGCGCATATCTTCTCCCTTTTTTAATCGGCAAAAAACGCCGAGAGTGTTTCCCACTGCCGTTCGAGCGCTTTGTTGCGTGCCGGAAAAATAGCAACGGTTTTCTTTTCTCCGGTTCGTAAGCACAGTACACATTTTATGAACGGTGTTTTAAAAATCCCTTTGGTAAAGCGCTCTGTTTCGGTCTTTTCGATATCGGAAAAAAGATGCTGCGTGCACAAAATAAAAAAAATAAGACCGACCCGATACTCTACCGTCTGTTCCGTACAGTTAAAACTCCATCGGTCTATATAGCATAGCGCAAACAGAGAAAAACATCCCAGTATAATTCCCAAAATCGGTAGCTGATGCCGCTCACTATACATAAGAACGGAGGCCGCACCGATACACAGCAGCATCACTGCGTATCCAACCCGTGTTCCGGGTGAAAGGAGCGAAAAGGTGAAAATATCGCTTCGGTTTTTTTTAGGCAACAACGGTTTATCCATGATTACGCTTCCGATTATACCGAGCTAAAAGACCGATACCGATGAGACCGCCTGCAATCATCATAAAGCAAAAGACTTGTCCGGTAGAAATATTTTTGAACGAGCTAAAAAGATAGATATTTGCCTCGTCCGCAGCAGCGGCAATCCGGAAGCCCAGCTCATAATCGGGTTGTCGGAAGTATTCGATGAAAAAACGGACAAGCCCGTACCCGATGGTGTAGAAACAAAATAAAAAGCCGTTAAACGGTTTTTTATTGCGTACCAGCCATACTGCAATCCAGAGGAGTACTCCTTCAAAAAGTGCCTCATACAGCTGGCTTGGGTGGCGGGGTAGGTTGACATATTGAGCTCCTTCTTGTATGGCGACTCCTGCTTTTGCCGCAAACTCCCGTACCCATGCTTCTTTGACCGGGAAGCAGTCGTACAGTGGCACCGACGGAAAGAGCATACCGATGGGACTTGTTGTGATGCGCCCGTAGAGTTCGCCGTTAAAAAAGTTTCCAAGCCTTCCGAAGGTGTAGCCGAGCGGTATTCCTGCTGCTGCGGTATCCGCCCATGCAAAAAAGTCCTGCTTATGCCGCTTTGTCCACAGAAAGGCACCTAAGAAGCAGCCGATAAAACCTCCGTGGTACGACATCCCTTGCAGCCCCGTCCATTCTCTTGTTTGGGAAAACGGCCAAAAGATCAACCACGGTTTTTGCCAATAAAGCCATTCCGGTTCATATACCAGCGTTGCAAAAATGCGGGCGCCGAGCATCAGCCCAAAAAGCGACCAGGTAAAAAAGTCGATGATATCTTCATTCGTGATAGGCTTTTCGCTTTTTGCGTACCGTTGTAACTCGCCTTTATTAACCTGTACCTTAAACAGCATGAAAGCTATCGCAAACGCAACGAGGTACATAAACCCGTACCATCGTAAAAAGGGAAAGCCCGGAATAATCTCCGGTTGTATCCACGACGGATATTGAATAGCACAAATCATAAAAATACCTCTTATTCCGCCGTAAATTCGACTTTATCTTCAATTTGCTTACAGACTATTCTGCCCTGTTTTGAATCAAAGGTGAATATGACATGAGAAGCCGGTTCGCGTACCTCGTAATATCTGCCGTGACTTTCCAAAATAACGCCGGGGTACACCGTGCCGGTTACCTTGACCTCAGAGGGAATATGCGATTCAAAATTTTCTTTCAGCTTAAAAATCTTTATGCCGAGAGATGTGTTTGATTTAAGTAAGATGAGTTTTTGCTCTCGCAGTTCTTGGATACGGTCGGTAGGGGTTTCCGTGTCGCTTAATTCCCCTTCTATGCGGGCGAGTTCCAGCAGGTTATCCTGCGTCTGTTTTTCGTATACCTCTATCTTATCTTTTATCAGGTAGTCTTGTCCAAATGAAATAATGGTACGAACGGTTTTGTAATCCCCTAAATTTCGCACATTGATGCCGCGGGCGGCATGAGCATTTCCGCCGATAAAACTACCGGGTTCTCCGGTCATAATCAGCTGACCGTTTGTTTTAACGACGCAACGGAAACTGTACTCATTGATATAGATATTACCACCTGCAAACAGCCGTGCCGTTTCGGCAAAATGGAGTGCCATCGTATTCTTTGCCCACACGGTACCGTGGCTTTCTCCCCGTATACCGCCGTTCATTAAAAGCGATTCCTTGGTATACACCAACGATACGCCCGCATCTCCGTTGACGGTTAAACTGCCGCCGGCCTTTACGCTGCGGTCTGCATCTATGTCCCCATTGATAATTACATCACCGGCAAAGATAATGTCGCCGGTTTCTTTATTCACATCAGTGTCGATAATTTTTGAATTAAGTATCTTGAGCTTTTCGCCGGCGCGTATCAATTCCCCGTGTACAGCCGCTACGAACGAAATTTTTCTTCCTTGTTTAATAACACGGATGGTGTTATCGGTTTGGGGCAGTTTTAACAGTGCTGCTTGATTGATTTCTATAGTGTTACCGAACACATCGGAGCCTTTTTCGCCGGCTTCCTGAAAGAATGTTTCCAGGAGGGTTTCTCCCCGCTTTACCGATACGGCGTTTGAATGACCGAAATGTACTTTCCAGTCGAATTGGTATGAATGCGGAGCGACCGGCGGTATGCCTCTGCAGACGGTAAATTCAACCGGTGCGGAAGAAAGCCGTGCTTCGTAAATGGCATCTCTCAGTATTTTGTCGGTATATCGCTCAGCCGGTAGGTTTACTTCATCCAAGGCCTTTTTTAAGCGGGAAAGCGAAAGGCGTGCGCCGGCTCCTCTTCCCGATTCAAGGATGAGCGATGCTTCCATTTTGTCATTACTGATAACAGCTTTGACCGTAGCATCTTTATACGGGATAATACGCAGCTTGAGTCCATCGGGGCTTTCAGCCGATAAGAGAATCCCATTGCAGCCGGCTTTCAATTCGTCATTCGTTTGTGTGATATTCCGTAAATCCAGCACAAAGGGATCATTGCCCGGTAAGCCCGGAATAGCATTCCCGTAAATATCTGCGCCGTTTGTTCCGAGTTCGGATTTTGAAAATTCGTACAGCAGGTCGTGTTTTGCAACAACGGAAAGCGCTTGTGCTTCGGAAAGCGGAAAATCTTTGTCGTATATCATTTGCGGCTGTTCACGGGCTGTTCCCACCGCATGGAGCAGTTTTTTGCGGAGCATGAGGTCTTCCGTCTCGTCCAACTTTGTAATGTGCGGGATAAGAGATCTGTCTTTTCCCCGACCGGGTAGCGTACCTTCTGCGATGACAAGTTCAATTTCCCGATCGGGAGCTTCGATAAAAGCATGTATCTTCTCGTCCAGCGCTTTAAAATCGATAGCTGCAATTTGGCTGTTATTCAGCATTGCCGTAATCAATTTTTTATCGATAGTATGGGGTTCGTCTTTTGCCTTCCGTATATAGAGTGTTGCTTTTGTTTTATCCGGATCGATAATCAGCCGTGTGTCAAAGGATGGATCAAGTTCGATTTCGAGGGGAAGCGGTACTGTCGTTCCATATAATATTTTATCGAAGTAGCGTTCAAACTGTTGTACGTTGATAAGATTTTCGGTAGACACCCCTTCTTTCTTAGCCTGTTCTACTATTTCTTCATAGCTGGGGAATACGCAGTTCTCTTTATTGTCTACGTCACTGACGGAAAAATACCACTTTTTATTTCTCTCGTTTTGTTTTATCGTCCACTTCATATCATACCGCTTATATACGATACCCTTGTTCAAGGGCTGTTTTTATTTTCCGCTTCAACAAAGCATTTTCTTTCTTTAAAACGGAAATCTCATATTGCTGACTCTTGAGCATTTCGGCAATATCGTTCATTGACAGAGCATCACTGCCGATGAGGTCTTCGATATAGCCCATTTTTGAGCGGAAGTCGGTTTCGGCCTCCAATTCGGCAGACTGAAACGTCTCATCGGTATATTCGGCATAATCTGCCGCATTTTGAAAAGTTTCGGTTTCGGACTGTAGAATTTTGTCGGCAATGCGGTAGATTGCCTGAGAAATCATAGCCTGCGGTTTGTATAGGATGACGGGTAAACGTGATGCAAGCGCCGTATCCTGTATTGTATCCCGGTAAATAACGCCGAGGTGTTCAAGATTGATATTGAGGTATTCTTGACATGACCGGCGGATCTTTAAGGCTTTGTCGGCATCTTTCGGGTCATCGAGCATATTCATAATAAGCCGGGGCTTAAATTTATGCAGATTGGTCAAAAAAAGCTCGGTGTTTTTAGGATCGACTTTTTCAAGTTCGGTGATGATACGGGGGATGTACATCCGCTGCATGGATGAGGAATCGGACTTGAGTTTTTCAAGGTATTTAAAACCGGGGCTATTACGCTTGAAGGCTCCGTAGAGCATACGGAATACGACATTTTTTAGGAAAAGGTATGCGTTCAGTATCGCGGTAACCGACGGTGCGGTAACGACAATGCCCTGCGGGGAAAGCAAAAAGAAATCCAGAATACCGAGGTGTGTTCCTGCACCGAGGTCAAGAATCAGGTAGTCTGCATCCATTTTAAGCATATTTTTGATTAAGCTGTTTTTATCAGAGGCTTTTAAGGCTGCGAAGCCGGGAATTTCGGAGTCGCCCGGAACAAAACGTACGTTCGGATACCCCGTATTTACAATAATATCTTCGAATGCCGAATTTCCCGACAAAAACGTACCGATCCCGTGCGCGTTCGATTGCTGTCCAAGAACCAAATGAAGATTCGATGCGCCTAAATCCAGATCGGCAACCAGAACATTTTTTCCTGCCTGTCCGAGTGCAATTGCAAGATTCGCGGAAAGAAGACTTTTTCCGACCCCGCCCTTTCCGCTAGCAATCGGTATTATTTGCATAATACACACTCCCTTTTATAAATGAATAAAACAGCAACACCGTATCGGCTGCAAGGAAAAAAAGCACTTCCTTTGAGAAATCGAGACTGCCGCTGCTCTGTGCCGAGTTAAAGACGTTCCCTATTATAGCAAATCCCCGTTGAAAAATATAGAGGAATTCCGCGCAAACAGCGGTTAATTTGAACAATGCAGCCGCATAGAGTGCCCAGTGAAAGTCTTTTTCGTTTAATGCGAGCATCAGCCACAAAAGTACCGGCATACAGAGCGCCGCAAGTGCGCTATACTTAAAGAAGGTTATCCCTTGCGGATAGCCGGATGAAAAGACAGCGATATAAAAAACTTTTATTATTTCGTACACAAAAGCGGCACAATAGGCAGCAACCGTTTTCTTGTTCATTTCTATAGAGTGTATGCGCAAGATTACGTTAGGTCAAGGGCTTGCCTTGTAATAAAAATAATTGAAGAAAATGGAGTTTTCTACTATAATGAAAAAGTATTTTTTGTGGGAGGCTCAACTATGAAAGCAGCTGTACTGGATGGGTTCACGCTTAATCCGGGAGATTTGTCGTGGCGGGTTTTACAGGATATTGCGGATATTACGATATACGATAAAACCGCACCCGATGAAGTATATGAGCGGGTAAAAGACTGCGAGGCGGTTTTATCAAATAAAATTGTGTTTTCAAAGGAATTGATTGCGCGTTTACCCAAGCTGCGGTATATCGGCGTGCTGGCGACCGGTTATAATGTTATCGATGTAGAGGCGGCTCATGCTGCTGGGATCACCGTAACGAATATCCCCAGCTACAGCACCGACAGCGTTGCTCAGCTGGTATTTGCATTCATCTTACAGTTTTATTGGCACGTAAAAGAACACAGCGATGAGGTTCACGGCGGTGCATGGAGCCGCAGCGCACATTTTTGCTATACCTCGTTTCCGACGTTTGAACTGACGGGGAAAACGCTCGGTATTATCGGGTTCGGCCACATCGGGCAAAAGGTTGCGGAAATTGCGCTTGTGATGGGAATGCGGGTGCTCTATGTCAACCGTTCGCCCAAAACGGTACCACAGCTCGCTGCGGCGAAGCAGGTTGACATTGCAACCTTGCTTGCCGAATCCGACATCATCAGCTTGAATGCACCGCTTAACGGTGCAAGCGAAAAAATGATGGATGCTGCCGCGCTTTCGAAAGTAAAGCCGGGCGTGTTTATTATCAATACCGGACGGGGACAGCTTATCGATGATGAGGCTGTTGCCGCAGCGTTAAAAAAAGGCTCTATCGGCGGCTATGCAGCCGATGTTCTAAGCGTTGAACCGCCGCCTGCAAACCATCCGCTGTTCGGCTGTCCCAACTGTTTTATAACACCGCATATCGCATGGCAAACCCGCGAAGCGCGGACACGGTTGTTGCATATCGCCGCGGAGAATTTAAAAAGCTTTCTTGTCGGTAAACCGCAGAATGTAGTGTAAGGAGGAATCATGGCAAAACAATTAAAAAACGGGCAGCTTGTTGCAATAGGGGCGGCGGTTGTACTCGTCACATTGGCATTTTTCAGTTTTACCGTTATTTCGACCACGGATAACGGTGTGGTAACTCGGCTCGGTAAGTACAACCGGACGCTGCAGCCCGGGTTGCAGTTTATTATCCCGATTATTGAACGGGTGTATCATATTCCTGTTACGATCGTTCAAAAAGAGGAATTCGGTTTTCGTACCACGATGGCATCAGACCGGAGTCAGTACCGGAACAACATCCTCACCGAATCTTCTATGCTGACCGGCGACCTCAACATTATCAATGTTGAATGGACGGTACAGTACCGCATTATCGATCCCAAGGCATGGCTTTTTAATGTTAAGGCAGACGAGCGGATGAACACAATCCGCGATGTGTCCGCTGCGGCAATCAACAGTCTAATCGGCGACCGCACTATTTTTGATATTATGGGATCTGAACGCGACCCCATTCAGTTTTTAGCGCCCAAAATTATGAATGAAAAGTATAAGCAGCTGGGGCTCGGTATTGCGGTTTCGTCGGTGCAGCTGCAAAACGTTGTTCCGCCGGAAGACGTGCAGCAAGCCTTTGAGGATGTCAATATCGCCATTCAGGATATGAACAGGTTGATTAACGAAGGCAAAGAAGCCTACAATAAAGAGATACCCAAAGCAAAAGGCGAGGCAGACCGTATGATTCAAGAAGCGCGAGGTTATGCGGCGGAACGGATCAACAAGGCGGAAGGAGATGTTGCGCGGTTTAACGCTGTCTATGCTGAGTATAGCAAGGCCCCTGATATTACGAGGCGCCGCCTTTATCTTGAAACGCTCGATAAAATATTTTCGAATACCGACAAGGTAATCTTCATCGATAAAAATGTCAAAAATTTCTTACCGTTAAAAAATCTTTCGGGAGGGGAACAGTGAGAGCGAGGAAAATAGATCCGGTAAAAGCAAAGAAGATAGTGCAGTTTGGCGCCATACTACTGGGTATTCTTATTCTTGTGTTATTGGTAAAGCCTTTTTATATTTTAAATGAGGGACAAACCGCGGTTATCACTCAGTTCGGTAAAATTGTCAAAGCCGAAACGGAGGCGGGGCTTCATTTTAAGATACCGATTCTGCACCAGGTACATCGATACACGGCAAAATTGCTCCGCATCGATGGCGACCCTCAAAAAATTCTTACCAAAGAAAAGCAATTCATCGAAGTGAATACGACCAGCCGTTGGCGTATTTCAGACATCCTCAGGTTCTATCAATCTCTCGGAACCTACGAAGCCGCTTATTCGCGTCTTTCGGATATTATCGACTCATCAGTGCGGGATATTATCACCGTCAACAGTTTGAATGACGTTGTCCGCAACACCAACATCATTAATGAAATGGTGCATCAAGAGCAGATCGGGCTGAATACGGATGAGGTTAAGCTGGAGGAAGTAACCGGCGCGGAAAAGGTTGTGTATGCGAATATCGAAAAAGGGCGCGATATGCTGGCTGCCGAAATTTTAAAGAAGGCGAATATGCAGCTGAAAGATTTCGGCATTGAGGTTATCGATGTCATCTTTAAAGAGATAAAATATTCCGACGAATTGCAAGCCTCCGTATATAATAGAATGATTAAGGAACGGAATCAGATTGCGCAAACCTTCCGTTCTACCGGTGAGGGCAAAAAGGCGGAATGGCTCGGTAAGTTGGAAAACGAGAAAAAGAGCATCCTGTCAAAGGCATATGCCGAATCGGAGAAGATAAAGGGTGCGGCGGATGCGCAGGCTACCGCAATTTATGCCGCATCGTACGGCAAGTCCCCTGAGTTTTACAGTTTTTGGAAGAGTCTTGAAGTATACCAAAACGCACTTCCCGATACCGAAAAGATATTATCAACCGATATGGAATACTTTCAGTATCTTTATAAACATTAACGCGGGGACTGATAGAGCGCTTAAAAAAAATGCTTTTAAGCGCTGGACTAATATTTGTTGAGATTTTTACCGATACTGAAATATGCAGGGAGGACTCCGGTGAGACGTAGAGGTTCTTTTGGACGAGTAATAGTATTGCTTTTATTGATTATTATATTGGTTTTCGGCGGACTTTTTTGGTTTAGCTATCTCGGCTTAATCAATGCGCGAGGAGTTTTTTCACCGGTATACTCATGGTTCGGGTTAAAAACACCTGCCGGCGTTGCTTCTCCGGCTGATGCTGATGCGGATTTGGATGCCGACCGGTATGCAAAGCGGTTGATTGCACTTGATGTCCGCTCGCAGGAGCTTGATAAAAAAGAAGCTGATGTTACCGCCCGCGAAAAAGAAGCGGCACAAGTATCGCAGGAGCTGGATGACCGGCTTTCTATTATAGAAGAAAAAGAAAAGTCTTTTAAACAGATGATGACGGAACGCGATATGCGGGAAGTAAATATCGACCAGATTGCACGGTATATCAATGGAATGCCGCCTCAGAAGGCTGTCGCAAACCTGCTGCAAATGGATGATCAAGATATTATCGATGTGTTGCGGGCGGTAGAGGCAATCGCGAAAAAAGCGAACAAGACTTCTTCCGTTGCGTACTGGTTCTCGTTGATGCCGGCGAACCGCGCCGCCGATATTCAGCGCAAGATGGCAAACAAACCGGCAGCGCTCCCTTAATCTCTTGAGAGATGTTATTTCCGACACTCCGGTTTGCGCTCTTTTTTTCCGTTGTCTTTTTTCTGTACTGGTATGTATTCAGGCAGAAAAGACAACGGATTGTGCTGCTTACCTGCGCAAGCTATTTTTTTTATGCCTGCTGGGATTGGCGTTTTTGCCTCTTGCTGTTCGGAGTGTCGGCGCTGTCCGGTCTTACCGGTTATCTGCTCGGTATACAAAAAAACTATATTCCCCGTACCGTTACGATGATAACCGGTACCGTGCTGCACATTCTTTTTCTCGGTTTTTTTAAATATTTTTATACAGCTGTTTCCTTTTTAAACTACACGTTTTTTAACGGACAGCTCCAAGCGCCGCTGTTGTTGCAACTGCAAAGTTACTCGCTCTTATTACCGGTAGGAATTTCGTACTATACGTTCCGCTCGATGAGCTATATTTTTGATATTTATCTCTGCAAAATGAGGCCGGTTCAATCGTTTATCGAAGTACTGCTCTATATCTCGTTTTTTCCGCAGCTGGCGTCGGGTCCCATCGTGCAGGCGGAAGCCTTTTTTACAGCCTTGCCGGATAATCTTGCACAGGATGTAACGGCGGAACGCCCGATAGCGTTTGACCGCAGCGTACTGCTGATCTTGTCGGGGCTGTATAAAAAGATGGTGCTGGCAACCTTTCTTTCCGTGCTTGCCGTCGATCCCGTATTTGCGAATCCTGCACAGTGTAATACCCTCGAACTGCTTGTTGCTTTGGTATCGTATACGTTTGTTATTTATTGCGACTTTTCCGGCTATAGCGATATGGCAATCGGCATCGGGCTTTTGCTCGGCTTTGAAGCACCGCAGAACTTTAACCGTCCGTATCTTTCCCAATCGGTGAGTGAGTTTTGGCGGCGCTGGCATATCAGTTTTTCGTCGTGGCTGCGCGATTATGTGTATTTCTCTTTCGGCGGCTCGCGTTACGGTTTAGTCCGCACGGTGATTGCGCTGGTTGGGACAATGCTCATCGCGGGGGTGTGGCACGGCGGCTCTATTCCCTTTGTGCTGTGGGGGCTGCTTCAGGGACTTGCCTGCGCCGCAGAGCGGGTTGCCGCCGTGCTTGGTAAAGAACGCCGCGCCGCCGCTATAAACACTGCCGCGGGCAACCAAGAATCTCTCATTGCTGCAACGGCTGTATCCGATAAACCGCGCCGCGGCATGGTGCGGTTTATCGGATGGAACATTGACATGAAACGGCTGCTTCGGCTCGGCGGTATGTTTGTGTTTATCAATATCAGCTGGCTAATTTTCCGGTCGAATACCGTGCGGGAAATTACGTTGTATCTTTCTTCACTCAAGAATATCACACAGCCGTTCCGCACGGTGCATTGGTTTGTGCTGGTACCGCTCGCCGCCGCCTTTTTGCTGCAAATCCCGAAAGAAGAAACGCGCCGCGCTTATTTTGCACGGTATGTACGGCTGCCGCTCGCGGTAAAGGCCGCTGCCGTTGTGCTGTTTTTTGTCGGACTCAATATCGTTTCGACGTCCGGTGTTGCGCCGTTTATCTACTTCGGATTTTAGGGAGATACGCAGAGTATGAGTGAAAAAAGTCAACGCGGCGAATCCGCTCAATACGAGCGGCAAGAATACGACAATCGGCAAGGGCGGAACGGCCGATACTCTCCCAATCAGTGTTTTTTCTTTGTTGTGTTAACGCTGTTTATTCTTATTCCGTTTTTAGGGCAGCGGCTTGCGCATCCGGTGCAAAACATCAAAAGAGCCTCTTTAAAAAATATTTACAGCGCACTCACCGCGCCGATTGTTTCCGTTACCGAATCATCTCCTGTCGCTGCCGTTATTCCCGTACTCAGGAATGCGTTTATACGAACGGCGGGGTTAACGGAGCGCGGCGAATGGGATACGTTCTTTTATCGCCAAGGGGTGTACGACAGCGAGGTCGCCGCTTTTTACGCGGTAACCGGTGAGCACGGTTATATCGAAACAATGCCCGGCTTTTCGGATAATTTAGGCGGCAGCGGGCTGCCTGCAGAATTGTTGGGGCAGGTTTCTAAAGCGATGCTCCGCAATGTCTCACTGCCGGTTGTCCATTCCGCACGGATGCCCTTGCGGCTATTCTTTTTCGGAGATTCTCAGATGCGCAGTATCGCCGCCGGTATGACCCGTGCGCTCGGCTCCGACACCGCTATTACAATACAGGATTTAAGCGTTCCTTCTTCCGGCTTTCTCCGATCCGATTATTATAACTGGCCGCAAAAACTTGAAGCGCTGCTTGCCGCACAAAAAGACGGAGAACGCTTTGATGCCGCCGTTGCCTTTTTAGGCATGAACGACTATCAGGATATGTGGACGACCGGCGGCATTATCCTTACGGCGGGTACGCCCGAATGGGAAGAGGTGTACCGTAAAATGGTAAAAGCGCATCTCGACATCGTTCTTGCTTCCGTTCCGCGGCTGTACTGGCTCGGCTTGCCGGTAGTGCGGAGCGCTGCGTATAACGAAAAGATGCAATACCTAAATGCAGTACACGATTCCGTCGCCGAAGAATACGATTCCAAAAAGCTGGTAAGGATTTCGCTTAAAGGTCTCGTCGAGCAATATGGAACGGGATACATCGGAGCGATTAAGCCCGAAGGCAGCGCATGGATACCGCTTATACAGGGCGACGGTATCCACTACACAATCGAAGGCGGTGAGTATTTAATGAAGCACTTCATTGATCGGCTGCACCGCGACTACGCATTTGAAACGCATTGCACAACGCTCTAAAAGCAGTTACACTGATGCCTATGATACTCGACGATAAATACACGATGCCGTATACGGTGCCGACCACTGCCATCGACGGGCAGTACCGCTGTACGCCGTTAACCCTTGCTGCGCTTTCGCAGGATTTGGCGGCTAATCACTATAGTTCTACCGGTATATTTATGCCGCAGCTGCAAGAACGGGGTTTGATGTGGATTATTTCCAAGCAGCATTTTGAAATACATGAATATCCGCTCTGGCTCGATTGCCTGACGTTACAAACATGGGCGCAGCCGCCGAAGGGGCTTTTTTGTTTTCGGGATTTTGCCTATTACTACGCTGAGGACGGAAAGAAAGATTCGTTGTCTGCGGCTTTTAAAGATTTTGATGCGGCGGAACGGAAGGGTACCGAATGGACGGCAGACTCGTTACGCCGGCATGGAGCGCTGTGTGTGCGCGGCAGTACGTGCTGGGTTGTGCTGAATACGCACACCAATCAGCCTGCCGTTCTTGACGACACGGTGTTCGGTTCGTTGACGTTTTGTGACGAGCATTTGGAAGGACGGGTTTTTGCAAAGATTCCCTTGCCGGAACACTGGGATCGCGAAGAACTTTTCCATCCGTCGCTTTTGGATATCGATATGAACGGGCACGTCAATAATCTCAATTATATCCGCTGGGCATTGTCGTTTATGGATGCGGACTTTTGCCGCGGTAAATTGCTCCGCGTCCTCGATACCAATTTTTTGATTTCCGCTCAATACGGGGAAGAACTCTGCTGCCGCTGTTCTCATATTGAAGACAACGTGTGTGTGCATTCTATTGTGAGAACTGCCGACGGCAGCGAGGTGTTCCGCGCCCGTACCGAATGGACTGATGAACGGAAGATGGCACGGCCGCTTCAGGTTGAACATGAAACTTCCCGACTATAATGCGCCGTCCGCACTCGCTGCCGTGCTCGATGAACACGGGTTCGGGATGCAGAAAAAATTCGGACAAAACTTTTTGATTAATGCACATATACGGCAGGAGCTTGTTTCCGCGCTCGGCCTTTCCACCGGAGATGCTGTATGGGAAGTCGGCCCGGGGCTCGGCTCGATGACATCGTTGCTGTTGGAGGCCGGCGCCGATCTAACCGTGTTCGAAATAGACCGCGGCTTCGTGCAGCTCTTAACATCCTATTTCGGTTCATATCATTCGTTTCATTTAATAGAAGGCGATGTGCTTAAAACATGGAAGGCTGAATATCAACGGTATGCACCGAAGGCCTTTTTCGGGAATCTGCCGTACAATATTGCGGCAAAGCTCATCGCGGCGACAATCGAAGCCGAGTGTTTTTTTGACCGTATGGTGATAACCGTACAAAAAGAGGTCGGGCTCCGTATGACCGCGGCTCCGGGAAGTGCGGATTACTCGTCGTTTTCGGTGCTGTGCCAATGGGCTTATGATGTAGAGCCGATTCGCGATATTGCTCCCGCCGCCTTTTGGCCTAAACCGAATGTCGAATCCCGGGCGCTCCGTTTTACCAAAAAACAGTCCCCGCAGCCGGTACGCGATGCACGTCTTTTTTTAAGTCTTGTCCGCGGCCTTTTCAGTGCGCGGCGTAAAACGGTGAAGAATAATTTAAGCACGATTCTTGCTGCGAGAGGAAAAAAGACGCTGTCGGCGGAATCCTTGCTGAAAGCGGCTGGAATTGATCCCGCTGCCCGTGCGGAATCGCTGACTGTCTATGATTTTATCCGCTTATCGGATAGACTGGCGGGCTGTGATGAATAAACGATTACGTTGTACCGCATTTTTGGTTCTGTGCATGATGACCGTTGCACAGATGCCGCTGATTGCGGACGAAAAAAAAGAAGATCATACGCCGGTTCCTTATACAAAAGAGGAATTCCCGCTTTGGCAGCGGGAACTCCGGCGGTTTGAAATACTGTCTTTCGGGGCGCTCCCCTTTGTTACGCTGCTGTCTTTTTGGGGGTACGATATGATTCGTGCCATACAGCACCCTAAAGATCCTGCCTATTATCCGTGGCCGTTCAAACAAGCTGACAAGGCGGTCGCGCTGACCGAGAAAGAACAGCTGGGCGTATTTCTTACCGCCGTCGGCATATCGGTAACAATCGCATTAATCGATATAACATACCGCGCGATTAAACGTTCCGCAGCAAAAAAGCGTTTGGAACGGGAGAATGCCTTTACCGAAGACCCTATTCAGTTTACGCCGATAAAGCCATCGGACGAAGAGGACGCTCAGACTTTGAAGCTCATGACCGATGCTGCATTGGCTGCGGGGTCTATCGGAGGAATTACAGCACTGTTAGAAAAGGTTACCGCATCGACTCCTTCCGCACAGGGCGGCAAGACCGGTACGGCTGCACAATAGTATGAATAAAGTATTTGAGCTTACAGTGCCGGATGGAACCGGCAAGCTGAGGCTTGATGCGTTTTGCAGCAGCGTGCTTACCGGTATGACCCGTTCGCAGCTGAAAACGGGGATGCAAGCTGTGCAGCTCAACGGGCGGCAGGCAAAACTTTCAAGTACGGTGCAAGCGGGCGACCGTATTACACTGATATGGGAAAATCCGCTCCCCGATGTTCTTATACCTGAACACATTCCGCTCCGTATTGTATATGAAGATAATGATGTCATCGTGGTGAATAAACGAGCCGGTATGGTTACGCATCCTGCGGCGGGCAACTGGACGGGGACGCTGGTACAGGCGCTTGCGTATTACCGCTTGCACACGTCGCCCATTCATGATGAATATGCCCGCCTGCTCGAAGCGGAGCAGGGGAAGGGGCGCTTTGCCGAGCTATTGCGTGCAGGTATCGTTCACCGGCTTGATAAGGATACTTCCGGCATCCTTATCACCGCCCGTAGTGCCGAAGCGGAAGCTTTTTTTAAAAACGAGTTTAAGCTGCGGCGCACGGAAAAATATTATATCGCAATTCTGAACGGCATACCGGAAAAGCCGGCCGGCATTATCGAAACGTCGGTATTCCGCGACGGGCATAGCCGCATTCGGTTTGCCGCCTCGGCAGATCTGTCTAAGGGAAAATATGCCCGCTCACGCTATAAAGTGCTGCGGGTGTATGGGCGGTATGCGCTGGTGCTCTTTAAAATCGATACCGGCAGAACTCATCAAATTCGGCTTCATGCGCGGTTTATCGGCTGTCCGGTGGTCGGAGATCCGCTGTATGGAAAAAAAGAAACCGAATGGAAGGCATACGGGTTGATGCTCCACGCCTATCGCCTGTGCGTTAATCTTCCTTCAACACAGAAAAAAGCCGTGTTTACCGCCCCGCTGCCCCGAAAATTCCAAACTGTTCTGCGCTTTTTGCAGATGCGGCAGTCACAGGGGAATAGCTGAGGCGTCTATGGGAAACGAAACTATCGAAATATGTGCCGAAAATGCAGTGATGCAAAATTCCACTGAAAAAATATTTTCGGTTAAAAATTTCGATTATAATAGAGCGGAACCCTGTATTGTACGGGAAACCGATCATTGGGCGGTTGTGTATAAGCCGCCGTATCTTCCCACTGCGCCGCTCCGAGCGGATGAACGCAATACGCTGGTATACTGGTTTTTGCATAGCCCTGAGGCAGAGGGCGATGTTCCATGCGATGATATGCAAACAGATGTGCTGCTCGATGCTACGCAGATAGATCCACAGGAGCCGCCCGCCGAATACGGGCGGGATATTCAGGAAGTTCAGGTCGGCAATAAACCGGTGATACGGCCGACAGGACGACGTATTCGAGAAGCGCAGGTACGCGGAAAAAAGGCGATTGAGGCGGGGCTGCTGCACCGGCTCGATACGGATACGCGGGGGCTTGTGCTTTTTGCAAAGGATCAAGCAGTATACGATTTTCTTGCTGCCCGGCAGGAAGCGGGGCAGATAATAAAAACCTATTGCGCTTTCGTAGAACCGAACGGAGCCCCGGAGATAGATGACGGATATGGTTTCGATGCAACGGAGTTGTCTACGCTGAAAGAGCTGTCTGCCGTACAGAGGGGGATAGCGGCACAGGAACAGGTAGTAGTACAGGAACGGATAGCAGCACAATTACCGCTTACGCTGGAAAGTCAGTTTAGGAATTTCGGCCCCGGCGCAAAAAGGGTCGCTCCGGTTTTTCCCGGTTCGCGGCATTACAAGAAAGACGGGCGGCTGTATACGACGGTAATCGAAGCGGTTGATATTCTGCCATCTCCAATTGATGGAAACGATGCTGTGCCTCAAACCGCCTACGAATTTCGTCCGTCCCCGCCGCTGATTCGGGTGCGCTGCCGCCTTTCCCGCGGATACCGGCACCAAGTGCGTGCTCATCTGGCCTCCGCCGGACTTCCTATTGCGGGTGATCCGCTGTACGCGCTGCAGGGAGCGGAAGCTCAACCGGAAGCTGCGCCGGTGAGTTTGCAGCTTTATGCGGTCAGTCTTGAGTTCCCCGATCCTGAAAACCCTCGGCAGAGTATACGTGTTGCGCTTCCGCTGCCAGATAAAATGAACCCGTAATCAGCAGCGGCCGGTTTTCGGCGATGCTTTGGGTAAAGGCCTTCTTTAATACCGCGTTAAAATCCTCGCTCGCTTCCATTACAACACTGTTCTCATTCCCGAAAACCTGCGTAAATGCACCGACGGTTTTTTCTAAATTCCCCTTTTTAAACGAACCCGGCACGGTGAGGTAGAGATAACAAACTTTATCGTAGAATATCGGCGCAAAATCGGCGGGATCTTTGTCGGCCGCGCAGGCAAACACCAGTATCGGCTTAGCATTATCTGATTTAGCGGAGCCATTGTCGAGGAGAGAAAAGAACGTGTCTGCGCAAGTCCGTATGCTGTTATGGGTATGCGCACCGTCGATGACGATTAAAGGCTTCGTACTTAAAAGCTGGAAGCGCGCAGGGAGCCATGCCTTTGAAAGCCCGCTTTCGATTAACGCTTCCGGCATATCGGGAAAGCGGTATTTAAAAGCGGCGGCGGCGAGCGCAGCATTCTCCGCCTGTACCGGCGTAAAAAGCGGGAGTATTGCGTGCAGCGGACGTTTAAAGAGCGTACCGACCGGATGCGCGGCGGAAAAGCGGATAGTAACTTCGCGGCCTTGAGGTGTCAGGCGGTGTTCGATTGCTTCGATAAAATCGGGGAGATAGAAGAGCGGAGCATTGAGCGCTGCCGCCCGTTCTCTGAATACTTCAAGCGCGGAAGGTTGCTGCCGCGAGCAAAAAACGGGCACCCCCGCTTTAATGATACCCGCTTTTTCCGCCGCGATGAGCGGAATGGTATTGCCGAGATATTCGCAGTGCTCAAGCTCGATCGGCGTCAGCACCGTTATTTCCGGCTGCACGATATTGGTAGCGTCAAGCCTGCCCCCCATGCCGGTTTCAAACACCGCCCAGTCGAGCCGCTCCTGCCGGAACAATACAAAGGCGGTCAGCGTTACCAGTTCAAACCAGCTCGGCTGGGGTTCAGTCTCTTTGCCGATATGCGGCATAACGCTCTCCCGTACGGTACGGAATGCTTCAAGATAGGCGGAATCGCTGAAAAAGCAACCGTTTTCCGTTATCCGTTCACGGAAGTCGTTTACGTGAGGTGAAGTATAAAGGCCGGTCTTATATCCTGCCTCGGCAAGTAAGGCCGAGAGCATCGCCGCAACGGAGCCCTTTCCCTTTGAACCGGCAATGTGTACTGTTTTATATGCCGTTTGCGGGTTGGAAAAAAGCGCGGCATAGTATCCGATAACCTCAAGCGAAAATGCTTTGTTATGCGGCCGTTTTTCAAAGTTGATAAAACCGTCAAGCCATCGGTAAAAATCGTTCACATTTTCTATAAGCGTTTGAGATGGTGCAGCGGTATATATTGTATTCATAAGGATTGTCGCTCGTTTTGCAGAGGTGTCAGGTTTGTTCATGATCGTTGTAGTTGAAAACGCCCGTTGAACGGACGTTTTTCAATTTTTTAACGGTACATAGCCATTATTATCGATGATGCTTTGCCCTTCAGGAGAAAGAATCCAATCTATCAGCTTTTTTACATTTGCATTTTTGTTATCCTTTCTGTAAATAGCAAAAAAATGTGAAGATAGAGGATATCTGCCATTTTGTATATTTTCTTTTGTTGGTGCAATCCCATTTAAAGAAATCATTTTTACATTTGCATTTTGTGTTATTCCTTCTACATAATAACGAAATGAGTAACCGATAGGACTTCCAAAGAAAATGCCTAAAGGATTTAATCGTATCTTTTCTCCATTCATAAATTTTAAGAATGCGGTTTGGCTGCCGCTTCCTTCTTTTCTTTGCCATGCTGCAATTAAAGTATTTGTTCCACCAACTTTTTTCCAATTTTTAATTTTACCGGAATATATTCCTTTTATTTGTTCAATTGATAAGTTATTGACAGGATTCGTTATATTCTCAATAAACACAAATGCTTCTAAGCCAATTGGAACAAACTCTAATTCTACATTATTTTGTTTTGCATACAATAGTTGCCCTTCTGAAGGTGAGGCGCAAAAAATTATATCTGCAACGCCATCAACAACAGCTTTGTAAGCGCCTCTCGTGTTTCGCATTTGAACTTTGCTTTCTTTGGTAAAATTTTCACCATCGAAACAAACTGATTTTTCAGGATAAGTTGCAGATGCAATCGCAGAAAAGACCGGATATAACGCACTTGCTCCATCAAGTACAGGAATGGTGTCATCTATTTGAAAATCTGATTTTACATAATTTGTTTTTGAGTTCTTGTCAAATGGAAGATAATCCTTTAAATCAATTGAAAGAGTTGAGATTTCGTTACTCCCAGCTACAACAGCTATCATACCTGACTTTCTATGTAAAATATTAAATTGTATTCCTGAATATAAGAGACTTATCATTCCTAATAGAGAAATCATAATAAAAAGGATAACAGTAATTTTCTTCATATTACATTCCATTGATTGCAATTGACCTCATCAGTAAAAATATAAATCCACCAATAATCACAATCCATGCTACAATAATTATTGAACAAATTATAATTTCTTTTTTTAAGGCTTTTCTTTTCTCAATATTTTCTTTATTTGTCCTGCAAAATTGTATTATAGCACTTATCAGCCAAATTAATGCTACAATAGGAAGACCAAAAATTAAAAATTCCATTTATTTTCTCCATGTTCCTGTATTACCGTGTGTGTATCCGCCTACTATTTTTTGACTGTCTTGAATCGCTCTGTTTGATAATTATGTTTGATAATATTGTACGATACAGTTCTTCTGCTTGTTTATTAAAACAGACATGATAGACGGTCATATCCGCCTTTGTTTCCGTTAAGTAGGTATAAACGGTGGAAAGAGCTATTAGTGCCGCCTCTTCCATAGGATAGCCGTATACGCCTGCACTGATACAGGGAAACGCAATCGTTTCACAGTGAAAGTCTGCGGCAAGAATGAGTGAGTTCCGGTAACAGCTTGCGAGCAGTTCCGGCTCTCCGTGTTTACCGTCTTCGTATATCGGCCCGGGAGTATGGATAACGTATTCTGCAGGGAGCTTATATCCGCGTGTAATTTTTGCCTGTCCTGTTTTACACCCTTTGAGTGCGCGGCATTCTTCCAATAATTCGGGGCCTGCGGCACGGTGAATAGCTCCGTCAACACCTCCGCCGCCGAGCAAGGTGGTATTTGCTGCATTGACAATTGCATCTACTTTAAGTGTCGTTATATCCGCACAGATAATTTTGATATCCATAGTTTCCTAATTACGATCGATATAGACTGAATACGGTGTATTTTTGAATTAAAAACCGGCATCCTATCCCTCACCGGTTGTGGGAGATGGGAGGGAGCGGCTGCCGGTTATGGATTAAAAAGAGTTAGTCGTCCCAGCCGACGATGACATGGGTAGATCCGGGACGGTCTTCTGCGCTGATAGGCTTGGCTATACCTTGCCGGTTATCCCCTGCCTCAATATCGGATGCGGTATGGGCAGCAGCTGCTTGTAACCGGTTATCCGAAGTGTCAGTTGCGACAGCTACAGGAGCGGTTACGGTACCTGCGGAACTCAAGGTACTGAATTCGCCGGAGGCAACCATTTTCGGTATTCCGACACCGATACCCGATTCAAACTGAACGGCTCCATGGTCTACGAATAAGTTATGTCCGTCGAATTCAAATCCGGTACCGCGTACGGAAGCGGTTGCAGTCGGACTCTTAACCTTAAACTCCGCTTTTTCACCTTCTTTCGGTGTAACTTCTGCCTTAACCCGTCCGGCCATCAAAAACATCTGCGTTTTTGTTGTTCCTTCGGATTTTATCAGCTCTTCAAGCGATAAGCGGGTAACAGGTTTTACCGTCAGCACTGCCGATTCCGTTTTAAGAATAACGGTACTCTTAAAGCCGGTAGAGATAAGAGAACCGGCCGGTAAAACATCGCCTACTTTTGCGGCTTTCCAATCTTTTCCGGGGTGTTTGCATTCAACTTTTCCGGCAATTTCGGTGACGGTTGCCGTCAGATTTGCTGCTGCAGCAGAAAAAATTCCCGCTGTGCAGAGCAGTAAAATTCCTAGATATCTTTTCATAGTACACCTCCTAAAATTGAGTGCTATAGGGGAGTTTTAAAAACTTCCGGTTTTAGCGGTTCCCTATAGTTTTACGGTAAATGTCAGTTCAGTTAGCCAGCGCAGATTATACGCCGTGATAACTTTCGGATTTGGTATAAATATGCCTCCGGTGAATGATGCATCAAAATCATTATGGAATTGATACACTACTTTCGCCGATAACTCGGATCCGACATAAGTAGGTTTTTGTACGGTGTTCGGAGAAGTCAGCAGTAGATATGACAATTCCGTTAAAAGACCTTGTATCGGGCGAGCGTTTACCGTAAGACCTCCCGTAAGCGTATTGCTGAACGAGCTGATCGACCCATTAGCAACAACTGTTTGTTTTGTGTCTGTAATAGGTGCAAATCGACGCATCGGTCCTGTACCGTCATAGTTTCCTGCAGCCCAGTTGAGCTTACCGGTTACCGTAAAATAACGCCAATTGGGATTAAAATATTGCACTGCAAGTCCCGATGCAAGCGAGTAAGTAAATTTTGAAGCTTCTCCCAATTGGAGGGCTATCCAGTATTGCCAATTAATATTCCTGCCTATCCGTCCATGAATATACGGCATGAAGTATTGCGTGTGTGTCCTTCCGGTTAGTTTAAGTAGATCAAATTGAGCAAGGGCATCGATTCCTATTGTATGTGAAGGAATAACCTCTTGGAAAGAGGCCGAAAGAAGGAAGAACAACCGTTGAGGGGCAAGTACCTTACTGTTATCATTCAAACGGTCTTCATCATCCAAATCTATTTTGATTTGTGTATCGGTTTTATAGGTAAGTCCCGTATAGCCGAGTGCAAAAGCAATATCAACATTCTTGATGGTAAGACCGATTTTGCCTCCATCGAATAAACCGCTCAAAATTTTATTTGAATAATCGTTGAATGAAGTACGTCCGACTGACCATTGCAAGCCGATCGCATTAAAGATCTTATTGCCCGACCAATCCGTTCTTTTCAGTCTAAATGCTTGGTGGATGGGAAGGAACTGAGCCGCTCCCTTAGGATTAATAGGGAAATCACCTGAAAACCGGGCTTCCCCGGAAATATATATCGATGAAAAATCCTTTACAGGGAATGTGACGAAGACTTCCGCTGCATTTGCCTGTGATATGTTAAAAGTTTTATTGGTACCGTTTAACTCGGTGCTATTGGAAAGGTTGACACCGAAATCCAATGCGGCAGCATACATGGTAATACCGCCTGCGATAATGAGAAAGGTTAGTATACGTTTCATTGTTCACCGCCTTGTACCGTATCGATGCGTCCGAGTATTTGGAGCATTGTAGATCCCGTCATCGGTGCATCGGGATCGCTATTACCTTGGATAACTGCGAGGTACCGCAGCTCACGATATGCGTATCGAGGGCAGGGATAGATGCGGTACATTAAGCCTCCTTTTATATTGAAAGCCTTCATCAATAAAAAGGCATAGGTTTTGACCGGTATTACATCGCCTGCCGTAACCGAATCCCGTATTAAATTTTGATTTTCGCTTTTGAAGCGGTCAAAGGCTGTTTCAAAATCAAGCGTGTCAGCCCCCTCATTCAAGGCTGTCTGTATCAGATAGGCAGCCTGACCGAAGGTTGTTTTTTCAGTCTCTAAAATTTTATCGACCTTTTCAGCCTCTTGACCGAATGATGCCGCGATAGTAATCAAAACCGCAACGGTAATACATAAAGTGCGTTTCATTCTGTGCCCCCTTTAATAAAAAATGAAATTTTTAGCATCTTCCCATTGTATAACTCACGTACATATCTTACTATAGATTTAATAGGGAGTAAAGAGTGAAGAAAAAAACATCGTGGCCTTCAATTGTTATACCGTGCATTATCGGGTTACTGAGTGCCGGAGTGTACCTGTTTCCGTTTTGGATAGGTGTTGAAAATCGGCTGTATGATTTCTTTTTAGGACTAAAGTCTAATGTTAAAGAAGATTCTTCTATCGTGCTGCTGGATATCGATGATGTGTCCATCGAAAAAGTCGGCTTATATCCATGGCCCCGTAATACGATTGCAAAAGGCTTGGAAGCATTGACGCAGCTCGGCGCCGAATTTGCAGTCTTCGATATTGAGTATATCGATAAAAGTCCGATGAGTGTGGATTTTACCTATTTGAACGGTACCTTAAAGTCTGAGTTCGCCGCTTCTTTTGAGGAGATCGGCGCAAATGTACAGGATATTTTTGCAGCGCTTGCCAATAACCAAATTACGCTGCCGGAGGCGGGTATATACGGGAGTGAATTGGTGGATTTAATCGATCAATCGCGGGATACTCTCTACCGGCATACGAAGCAGGTTGCGATAGAAAACGACAGCTATTTAGGACAGGCAATGAGGCTATTCGGCTCGTCGTTTATTACGGTTAATATGCAGGACGATCCTCCGAGTGAGGGTACGGAAGACTTATACGCAATTGCCCAGAAACGTTTTATCTATCCCAAGCTTAAAGTGAACGCCCCTTTATCGGATGGGCGGCATAGTGTTTTGGTACCGATACCCGAAATTAGCCGTATGGCGGCCGGAGCGGGCTTTACGAATGTGCATATCGATAGCGACGGTGTAAGGCGGCGTATCCGGTTGACGGATAATATCGGCGGCACAGTGTTTATGCAGCTTGCCTTTTCTCCGCTGTTGCAGAAACTGGGTTCTCCCGAAGTTGTCATCGATAAAAACCGCGTTACATTGGCCGGCGCCGTGTATGGCGATAAAGCGCAAAATGTTTCAATACCGCTTGATTCAAGCGGTATGATGCTGATCCGCTGGCCTAAAAAGAATTATCAGAAGAGTTTTACTCATATTCCTTTTTATCTATTGATCGATTATGCCGAAAGCGGAGAAAAAACAGCAAGCAGTTTACGCTTGTTACGGGCGAACCAAGGGTGGAATCTCGGCCCCGGCTATGCGCCGATCGATATGTGTATGCAGCTGTGGGGTGAAAGCGAAGAATTGCGCCGTACTGCTCTGGAATCGGGGGCTGTGCAGGATAAGGAAGCGTGGCTTACCGCTGTGCAGGCTTATTGGGATACGGTAAAAAGCTTTTTTGAAACGGACTACGGTACAGCGGTAGCGCGCTTGTTCGACGAGGCAAAACAGGCAGGAAAGCCTGAGGATGCGGAACTGTACGATCAGGTGAAAGCCGATTTTGAAACGCTCTATGCAAATGCCTCCGCATCCTATACCCGGCATACGGAGCTTGAAACGGCGCTTGCCGCTAAACTGAAAGACGCTTTTTGTATTATCGGATGGTCAAGCACCGGTACGACCGATATCGGCGTTAACCCCTTTCACAGTGAATATGTGAATGTCGGTACGCATGCTGCCGTTGCCAATACTATTTTGCAGCGGGATTTTTTACGGCAAGCGCCGGTTTGGGTGTCGGCTTTGTTAGCGATTGTTTTTTCTTTCGGTATCATTTTTATCATCCGTCCGTTTAGTACCATCGTTCAGATTATTTTGGGGGTTGTGCTGTCTGCTGTGGTGCTGATTGTGAATCAGCTCATATTCAGCTTTACCGGTGTTTATATCTTTATCATTTCACCCGTATTGGCGCTTTTCGTATCGTTCTTAACGTACTCGATGGTTTCGTTCATTCTCAGTGAGCGCGAAAAAAGCTTTCTCCGTAAAGCGTTCGGTACATACCTTTCGGGCGATGTTATCAATGAGATAATAGAAGATCCTTCCATGCTCAAGCTCGGCGGGCAGAAAAAATGGATTACCGCAATGTTTACCGATGTTAAGGGCTTTTCCACGATAAGCGAAGCGCTCGATGCCGAACAGTTGGTTAAGCTGTTGAATATCTATCTTTCCGGTATGAGCGATATTATCTTGGAACAGCGCGGTACTATCGATAAGTATGAAGGCGATGCCATTATCTCGTTCTTCGGCGCTCCGGTTGATTATAAAGAACATGCCCGCCTCGCGTGCCGTGCTGCAGTGCTGATGAGACGGAAAGAGGTTGAGCTGAACGAGCTTTTCATGCGGGAAGGTATGAGTCCCAATCCGCTTTTAACCCGCATCGGGATTAACACCGGCGATATGGTTGTCGGGAACATGGGCACCGAACGGAAGATGGACTATACGATTATGGGTAACGCCGTCAACCTCGCCGCCCGTTTGGAAGGGGTAAACAAACAGTACGGTTCATGGCTTTTGATTTCCGATATGACGAAAAATGAAATCGGCGACGAATTTATTACCCGCCGCTTCGATCGCGTGCGTGTTGTCGGTATCAATACGCCGGTACAGCTGTGGGAGCTGGTCGAATTAAAGGATGCTGTCGATTCGGCAACGCTCGACTTTTTACGCCGTTTTGAAGAGGCTCATTGCGTGTTCGACCGGCGGGATTGGAAAGAAGCCGCCCGCCTCTTTACAGCATTGCGTGAAGAACGGCCTGATGACGGCCCCTCCGATGCCTATCTGCGTAAGTGCGAGGCCTTTATTCAAAAGCCTCCGGCAGATAACTGGGACGGCGTTTTCAGCCTTACCCAAAAATAGGATAGAAATACCTGTTCAGAAACGTCCGTTTCAGAACAGGTTGCCTTGAAATGTGATGTTCTAAATCGTAGGTTTATTTTCAGCCACCGAAATAGCGGGGCTGTTTAAAAACCGTCTGATGCGGTTGTCTTGATATTGATAACCGTGTCGGCGATATTCAGCGTTGACTTACGGTGCGAAACGAGCACAACCGTTTTTCCGGCGCCGGATTCCTTGAGCGATTTAAGGATGATACGCTCGTTAAGGGCATCCAAATTGCTGGTGGGTTCGTCGAGGAGGAGGAACGGGGCATCGTGTAAGAATGCACGGGCAAGTCCGATACGCTGCTTTTCTCCGCCTGAAAGGGTATCGCCGAGTTCCCCGACCGGCGTATTATAGCCATCGGGAAGGGTGGTAATAAAGTCGTGGATTGATGCTTTTTGTGCCGCTGCGATAACTGCTTCTTCCGACGCATCCAACTTACCGATTTTGATATTGTCGGCAATAGTTCCTTTGAAGAGCTGACTTTCCTGCGTAACGCAGGATTCCATCGCCCGCAGTGCTCCGGTCGGTACGGTTTTTATGTCTTCTCCGGAGATGCGTATCGCGCCTTTTTGCACTTCCCAAAACCGCATCAGGAGTTTAAGCAGGGTAGACTTGCCCGAACCGCTTGCGCCGTGTATGCCGGTAATCGTATCTTTTTGAATCACCGCGCTGTAATCGTGCAATATCTGTTCATTGCCGTAGCTGAAATCAATATGATCGGCCGCAGCGCCTTCAAATGAACGCGGTTTGCCGTCAGTGGGGATTTCTTCTACGAGCGGCTGCTCTTCCAACAGGCTCAAGATGCGGTCGCCGCTTGCGAGCGTTTGGTGTAAATTGTTGGAAAGCTGCGCAAGGGCAAGCACGGGGCCGAAAGAGGCGCTCATGCCGAGTGTTATTCCTACAGCGGCGGCAAAGTCGATGCTTCCTTGTTGAAAGAGGACACTAGAAAGAAAAAGCTGTGCAAAGGTAAAAAAGAGGATAGCCGTATTCGTCGAAATACGCTGCCGTGCTTCTTGTACGCTTAAATATTCCCCGTTTTGTCCAAGGTTTTCCGAGCGCCGCCGCAGTTCGGTACGGATACGTTCCCCCGCCCCATATTGGATAATTTCTTCCAAGCCGCGCAGGGACTCAAGAACAAAGCTATTCAAATTTCCGAATTCCGTTCTAAAGGCAAGGCCTTGTTCACTTGTTCGCTTGCCGTTGCGCAGCGGAATAATCACACCGATTGTAATATACCCTGCGAGTGCGACCGGTACTGCAATGAGGCTGCGGCTGCCGAGAAAGATCAGCATACAAAGGGATGTTACTGCTGCAATAATGATGGGGGAGATGGTATGGGCATAGAACACCTCCAATAGCTCGATGTCGGTGGTAATCAGAGAAATCAAATTCCCCTTGTCTTTGCCTTCAAGTTTTGCAGGCGCGAGCTTCCGTAATACGTTGAATACCTTATGCCGGATAATGGCTAAAAGCTTAAACGCAATATAGTGATTGCAGTATTGCTCTCCGTAGCGGAGCGCTCCCCGTAGAATTGCAAGGATTATCAGTGCTGTTGTAATCTGTTTAAGGCTTAAGCAAAAGAACGGCCTTCCGATCGCGATGGGGAGCTTATCGTGAAGCGCCGCGATAATTGCTTCGCCGCCGAGGATGGTGATAAAGATCGCGCATAAAAATCCGAGCACTCCGGCGGTAATCGCAATCAGCATAACGGGAAGGAGCGGGCGTACAAGGGTAATCAACGACCCCATAATGGAAAGGGCGCTTCTGCGTTTTGATGTATTCATTTATCGCTCCTCCTGTGCTGTTTGAGTAGGAGCGGTGCTTCCGTACCGTTCCAGCTCCGACTGGCTCTTGTACAACGCGGAATAGCGGCCGTTTAAGGACATCAATTCGCTATGAGTGCCTTGTTCCGCAATCCGCCCGTGTTCCATAAAGTAGATGCAGTCGGTATCTACGCTGTTTGCCAATCGGTGCGAAATAAGCAGCACCGTCTTGGTTTGTTTCAGTTCATGGATAACCTGTAATATCCGATCTTCGCTTTCGATGTCGATATTGGAGGTCGCTTCGTCAAAAATATAGACGGGGCTGTCAAAAAGAAGGGCTCGTGCCAATGCAAGCCTCTGCCGCTGTCCGCCGGAAAAATTCATACCACCTTCCTGCAGCTCGGTGTCCAAGCCCTTTTGCGTATCTAAGAAATCGGCAAGGTTTACTTTTTTGAGCGCGGCCGTCATTTCTTCATCAGAAGCATCCGGCTTTGCAATTCGTAAGTTATCTCCAACGGTTCCTTTAAAAAGATACGCATTGTGTTTTACGACCGCGATATGCCGCATGATACGGCATTCATCGATGGTTTTCAGTTCGTCTGCACCGAACAGGATGCGCCCCGTATAGTTTTTATGCTTACCGGAAAGGAGCGCCGCAATCGTGCTCTTGCCGCATCCGGATTCCCCTGCAAGGGCGATAAAGGAACCGTGCGGAACGGTCAGGCTGATGTCGGTAAGGATTGCCCGTTGTTCGGTATAAGAGAACGAGAGGTCTTGAACGGTGATGCCGGCGGTGCTGTCGATGGAGCCGGACGCTTCCGCAGGTTCGGGTAAGTCGAGAATGTAGAAAAGTTTATCCGAGGCGGCCATTCCGTTCATCGCGATATGGAAAAAAGAGCCGAGCAGTCTAAGCGGAATAAAAAACTCCGCCGACAAGAGAATGATGCTGAATGCCGCCGCGAGCGAAATATTTCCTGCGGCAAATTGATATGCTGCAGTGATGATACCTGCGGCTGCTCCTCCGTAGGCAACCACATCCATAACGGTAATGGAGTTGAGCTGCATACTGAGCACCTTCATCGTGATACGCCGGAAATGTTCCGCTTCTTTGTCCATCTCCTCAGCTTTTGCTTCATCCGCCTGATATATTTTCAGCGTCGTCAGTCCCTGAAGGTTTTCCAAAAAGCTGTCGCCGAGCCCTGCATAAGCGCCCCAGTATTTACTGAGCAGCCGCTTGGCGATTTTTTGCACGGCGACAATGGAAATCGGTATCAGGGGAACGCAGGCGAGGAGGATGACCGCCGCCTTAAAACTGACCGGCGCCAGCACCGCAAAAAGGGTGAGCGGCGCAAGGAGGCTGTAGAAAAACTGAGGCAGGTATCTGCCGAAGTATACTTCAAGCTGTTCGATCCCCTCGGATGCAAGCTGCACTACTTCCGACGTAGCGATGCTATCCCGATAGGCGGCGCCGAGTTTCAGCAGTTTTGCGTAGAGGGCATCCCGCAAGGTGGTTTTAACGTCCCGACCGGCAAGAAAGGCATAGCGGGTTGCAAATTTTGTTGCGACAGCCCGAACCGCAAGCGCCGCTATAAAAACAGCGCCTGCCGTCATTATCTCTTTTGAGGTAATCGTACCCTTGAATAAAGCTTCCAAAAGACGCCCGATAAAAAACACCGCTGCAATCTGCGAGACAAGGGCAATCCACTGCCACAAAACATTTAAATAGACATAGCGCTTCGAGTGCGCCAAAAACGTAATTAATCTTTTCTTTATCATAAATGTATGGGCTGCATACTATCATGCTGGGGAAAAATCCGCAAGCTATGGGTAACAACGCTATCGATAGCTTGCTTGTATGAGGATGGGTGCTGAAGAAATAAAAAAAAAGAGGGGCTGTCCAAAAACTTCAGTTTTTGGACAGCTTCCTTAGATTTAGATGCGACGTTTAAAATTAAGTCATTGCTGTATAAAGACTTAATTTTAAACTCGACGGGGATGTCCCGAAAGTAACCAACTTTTGGGACATCCCCTTTTATCTCAAAAACTTTGCAAGGCTGTTTAGCAAGCCGTGTAGGCCGGCGTATGGAGCGTTTTATTGCTTTTGAACGTCCTCGCAGATATTTGCTTCCGTTTCATTATCGAAGAAACGTGCTTTTTCCATATTCGGAACAAAGTGAAGCAATTCTCCGATTCCCGCTTCGACGGTGTTGAATGTACGGGCAATGACCTGCTGGTTCTTTGACGCGAGATAGAGGTGGGTTTCCGCTCCGAGCGGTTCTTTAACGGTGATCTTGAGTGCCATGCTGTTTTTAGCATCATCGCTTTCTGCAACCAGTTGTAAATCTTCCGGCCGAATACCGAAGAATACGTTTTTACCGACATACTTCTTTAAGTGTCTTTGCTGATCTTCAGTAGGATGCAAGACGAAAGTACCTTCGTCGATAGCGATGCCGCCGTCTTTCTCGATGACTTTGACATTTAAGAAGTTCATGGGCGGAGAACCGATAAATCCTGCTACGAATTTATTTACCGGATGGTTATAAAGATAGAGCGGCGAGCCGATTTGCTGTACCTTTCCGTCTTTCATAACAACGATTTTATCGCCCATGGTCATCGCTTCAACCTGATCGTGTGTAACATAGATCATCGTGGCCTTTAAGCGGTTGTGTAAGTCGGAAATTTCGGCACGCATCTGAACACGCAGTTTTGCATCGAGGTTGGAAAGCGGTTCGTCAAATAAGAATACCTTGGGGTTACGGACAATAGCACGTCCTACTGCGACACGCTGGCGCTGTCCGCCCGAAAGAGCTTTCGGTTTACGGTCGAGCAGTTTTTCAATGTCGAGAATACGGGCGGCTTCATGCACGCGGCGTTCAATTTCTTGTTTATCAACTTTACGTATCTTTAATCCGAATGCCATGTTGTCATAGACAGTCATGTGCGGATATAGTGCGTAGTTTTGGAAAACCATTGCAATGTTACGGTCTTTCGGCGGAATATCATTCATACGTTCACCGTCTATGTACAGGTCGCCTTCGCTGATTTCTTCAAGCCCGGCTACCATGCGGAGTGTCGTTGATTTACCGCAGCCGGACGGTCCGACGAATACAACAAATTCCTGATCTTCGATAACGATATTGGCATTTTCTACTGCACGGACGTTTCCATCGTAAACCTTGCCGATACCTTTCAATTCAACTTTTGCCATTAAGGCCTCCTAAAAATTATCCTATAAGGAAAAGTATATCGCCAAATTACGTCTCTGTCAAACAAAAAACTGTCCGGTATGTTTGGGGCTGTCCAAAAACTTCAGTTTTTGGACAGTTTCCTTAGATTTAGATGCGACATTTAAAATTAAGTCATTACTGCATAAAGACTTAATTTTAAACTCGACGGGGATGTCCCGAAAGCAACCAACTTTTGGGACATCCCCTTGCTAGTCAATTGATGCGGAATATGCTATAGTAGCTTGAGAGTATGCTTGAATTAAAACCGATTATCATAAAAGAAGAAGACGACAAAAACGATGTCTATTATACTCTGACGTGGACTGCCTTAACGCGTGCGGATAAATATAAGATAACAACGTCTGTTCCTGCCATCGCCGGTATGTACGAGCTGTATTATATGGATACCCATAAACGGCTCAATTTACTGGCGATTACTCATGCGTGGTATGGAGGCTTACGGAGTAATTTGCGGCAAGCAGTTGATCCGTATCATACCCATGACCTCGCAATGCGTGCACTGCTTGAAGAGTCGCCGCTGTACTACCGGTATTCCTGTTCGGATTCTTTCGGAGACCTGTTGGATACCGTATGGTTTTTGCATAATGTATATTTTCCCGACGATGTACGCGTACAACATTCTCAGCGGTATCGGAAAATTTTTTTACGAGAACAAGCTCCCGATAAAGTCTATTGGCTGGATTAACCTATGAGTAAACTTACAAAAAAAGAGATCAGTGCATATATTGCGCTTCTTGTTGCCGCAATGTTTTGGGGAACGACCTTTGTCGCTATCAGCAGTACGAATGACTATTTTCCTCCTGCTTTTTTGGTCTTTATGCGGTGTGCCATCGGAGGCGTTGTGTTGCTGTTCGTTTTTATCAAACGGTTAAAACACTTGTCCCGTTCGTACATCATTGTTTGCGCCTTCCTTGGTCTCCTCATGACTATCGGCTATTTGATGCAAAATCTTTCTATTGCTGCCGGTTGTCCTCCTGGGCGGTGCGGTTTCTTGGTTGCCACCTATTGCGTTATCACTCCGTTTATTGCATGGTTTGTATGGAAAAGAAAACCGAATGTCTATAATATTATTGCGGCTGTTCTCTGTCTGGTCGGTATCGGTTTTATTTCGATGCCTGATCTTCTGAAAACTTCCAATGTCGGTTTAAATCTCGGTGATTTTCTTGCCTTGATAGGCAGTGTGATTTTTGCCGCCTACCTCGTGTACCTTGGCCGGTATGTTGATACCATGGATCCGATTTTGCTTACAATCGGGAATCTTTTTTTCGGTGTCATTTATGCAGGTTTGTATACTTATTTTTTTGAAGACAGCACTCGAATCGTCTGGAACGGGCAGTCTATTTTTGCCGCTCTTTATTTAGGCGTTATTTGTATGTCTCTGACTAATATCTTGCAGGCGATCGGTCAACGGGAAGTTGTTGCATCGACGGCTGCGCTCATATTCTCCCTTGAATCGGTATTCGGTATTATCCTCGCCATTGCGTTCTGGCATGAGAGGGTAACAGCTTCACTGCTGATAGGCTGCATTTTCATCTTTATTGCTATTGTCATTTCCGAAACCAAGCTGGGTTTCCTCAAGAAAAAATTGAGCAGTAATGTATTCAGAAAAATTTTCTCTCAAATAAAAACTCCGTAATCCGATGACCGATAGGGAATGGCAGGCTTTTTCCGTATTTAGAACCGACTTTAAAGCGGTATGCCGGCAATGGCTTAACCGGTGCGGCTATGAGTATTCAGCACCTGATGAAACAACGTCATCGGTAGAAAGGTCGGCGAACCGCGGAAAGCTGCATCTATTACAGCAGGCTGCTGCAGCTGATAACAAGACTCCCGCTTATCCGCAAGAAACGCCCATTGTGTATAACCATAGCTTGGACGAAGTGCAAGCCTCAGATAGGATAAAACTGATTATCATCAGCGATAATCCGGGAAAAAACGAGCAGCTGCATAAAAATCAACGCTATCTGGTAGGGCAGGCGGGGAAGGTTGCAGAAGGTTTTTTCCGCCGCAATCCCGAACTCGCTATTGATTTTAGACGTGAAGTCATTATTCTTAATAAAACTCCCGTTCATACGGCAAAGACAAAGGAGCTTAATTACCTGCTCAAGCACGGCGGCGAACAATTCCGCAATCTTTTTGAGGAAACGCAAGAATGGCTTGCTGCCAATACCGCCGCCCTGCAACGAGTGCTCGGTTGTCCGTTCTGGCTGGTAGGATACGGCGAATTACGGAAGAAATCTCTTTTTACCGCTTATGCGGAAGAATTGCGGCGGCAGTACGGCGGGAAGTCCGAGGCTCCCGTCTATGTATTTCAGCATTTTTCGATGAATTGTTTTGCTATCGATTTTAAAAAATTGAGCGATGCGCATACGTCTACGGCAGAAAATCTTAGGGCAATAGGTTTACTGCACCGTAAAGAGATCCTAGGGTGGTGATGAGGATATAATGATGCTGAAAGGGTATAGTGTAAGAAAGGCGGAGCAGGGAGATTTAGCTGCGGTCATGCAGGTTGAACGGCAAAGCTTTGAAGAAAACATCGTTGAGGATGAAAGTGTGTTTGCCGACCGCATCGCGTATGCTTCCGACTGCAATTATGTTCTTGTTAAAACGGGTACGCAATCGGTATGCGGTTACTTTACAGCTGAACTGTGGGATTCCTCACAGATTGGAGTAGATGCATTTGCGTTGGGGCATTCGGTACGGGAACGTCATCAGTCTACAGGAACAGCGCTGTATATTTCTTCCTTTGCATTGTTGCCGGATGTGCGCGGGCAAAGCATTGCCGAAAAATTTTTTGCAGCTTCTATAGAACGCATTGCTGCCGTTTTTCCGCAGTTGGAGCGGATCATTCTGCTTGTGCATGAAGACTGGCATAAGGCCATCCGGATTTATGAAAAACAAGGCTTTATCCGCACACAGGTTTTAGACCGGTTTGCATGGTTCGGGGATAAGCAGGCGTTTATCTACGAAAAAATGATAGGCGCTTTTAAAAACTCCAGCTTTTAGAGGTTCCCCATATTGTTTCCTGCTTAGTGGAAATCTCCCCAGCAGCTGCCCGCTTCGATGCTGACACGAAGCGGGACGGCAAGCTCGACGACGTGTTCCATCTCTTGTTTTAACAGTGCTTTGACGGTATCGACTTCCGCATCGGGCGCTTCGAGGATTAGCTCATCGTGTACCTGTAACAGAAGACGCGCCTTTAACTGCTGTTGTTTTAATGCGCGGTCTACACGCAGCATTGCCGTTTTGACGATATCGGCGGCGGAGCCTTGAATGGGCGTGTTGATGGCAATTCGCTCCGCTGCGGCGCGCTGTGTTTGATTCCGGCTGTTGATGGCGTTGATATATCGCCGTCTGCCCATCAGTGTTTCCACAAAGCCTTTTTCCGCGGCTGACTCTTTGAGCGTTTCCATAAAGGCGGATACTCCCGAATAGGTGGTAAAATAGCGGGTAATAAACTCCGCCGCCTCGGTGCGGGATATGCGCAGTTGATTGGCGAGCCTGAATGCGCTCATACCGTACATCACTCCGAAGTTAATTACCTTTGCAATGCGGCGCATATCGGGGACAACGTTTTCGACCGGCACGTTAAAGATGAGCGCAGCCGTCGCCGCGTGGACATCGGTTCCGTGCCGAAATGCCTTTACTAAATTTTCATCCTGCGAAAAATGAGCGAGGATAACCAGCTCGATTTGTGCATAGTCGGCGGAAATCAGCTTACAGCCGTCCGCTGCGTAGAATGCCTTGCGGATTTTGCGGCCTTCTTCTCCTCTGATCGGAATATTCTGCAAATTGGGATCGCGGCTCGAAAGTCTCCCCGTCGCGGTTCCCGTCTGAATAAAACTGGTGTGTATCCGCCCGTGTGTATCGGCAAGTAGGGGTAACGCATCGGCGTAACCCGATTTCAGTTTTGCGGAGGCGCGGTAATCGAGAATTTTTGCCGGAAGTTCATCGATGGTGGCAAGCTCCTCAAGCACGGAAATATCCGTAGAGTAGCCGGTTTTTGTTTTTTTACCGGTCGGCAGCTTCCGTTCGGTGAACAGCACTTCCTGCAGCTGCTTAGGGGAGGCGATGTTAAAGGGATGGCCGACCAGCTTGTAAATTTCCGCTTCGTCCCGCGCAAGCGTATCCGCCAATTCCTCCGAAAACGCGGCGAGCTCTTCTTTTTTAAGGAAGATACCCTGCGCTTCCATATCCGCAAGGAGCGGCATCAGCGGCATTTCAAGCGTTTCAAAAAGCGCGGTGAGGTTTGCCTGCTCCAAGGCGGGCTTATATAGGTGATATAATTGCAGGGTGAAGTCGGCATCCTCCGCTGCATATTCGGTCGCTTGCGGAAGGGGCACCGCTGCAAAGGTACGGCCTTTGGGGACGACGTCTTTATAGTTAATGCCCTGCAAGCCGAGCTGCGCTTCGGCAAGGTTCTCCAACCCGAAACTAAGGTTGTCCGGTTCGAGCAGCCATGCCGCTATCATCGTATCGAAGAGGCGGCAGCCGGCGCTGGTAAAAATCTTTGCCGTCCGCAGCACCTGATAGTCGAATTTGCCGTTGTGCAGTATCAGAGTGAGTGATTCGTTGCTCCAGAGCCGCGCGAGTAGTTTCTTTGCGGCGGCAAGGGGCATCACGGTGAAGGGCTGTTCCCCCAGTTCGGGCGCCGGCGCTTTGAGCGGTACGTAGATGCCGGTACCGGCTTTTAAGCTGAGCGAAAATCCGATAAGGGCGTCGTACAGCGGATTGAGGCCGGTGGTTTCGCAGTCAAAGGCGGCAAAGCCCTGCGCTTCGGCTTCTGCGATAACGGCTTCGAGTTCTGCCGCATCCGTTACGGTGCGGTACTCGCCGGTATTTTTACGGAGCTCCGCCGGTGTTGTACCGGTACCGGCGGACGAGGCTGCTTTGCCGCGGGAAATCGCATCGCCTGTACCGGAACCGTTCTCTACCGAACTGCTACCCGCTGAACCGCCGGCTGCTGCGGTATTGGGCGCGGCTGCTGCACCAGCCATGCCTGCTTCTTCGGCGGCCTTTGTGTACAATTCCCCGAGGCGCGGCAGCTCATATTCTTTCAGCAGCGCAGCCGCCTCCGTGTAGTGCAGCGCATCGCAGCGGTAATCCTCAATCGAGCCTTCGATGGGAATATCGGCGGCAAGCGTTATCAGTTTTTTTGAAAAATAGGCGCTCTCTTTTCCGGCAGCCAATTTCTTTTGTACGGCTCCCGCAATGGAATCGATATGTTCATACACAGCGTCGAGCGTACCGTAATCCTGCAAAAGTTTTACAGCCGTTTTGGGGCCGATGCCTTTTACGCCGGGGACATTATCCGAAGCATCGCCGATGAGCGAAAGATAATCGAGCATCTGTGCAGGCGCAACCCCCCAATGCTCCTTAACCTCTTCGATGCCGCAGTGCGCCAAGGCTTCACTCTTATCGGGTTTAAGCACCGAAACAAACTCTCCTACAAGCTGCGCTAAGTCTTTATCTCCGGAGATGATAACACAGCGGCGGCCTTCTTGTGCAGCGCGGCAGGCAAGGGTTGCGATAATATCATCAGCCTCAAAACCGTCTTTGCGGAGGCAGGCGATACCAAGCGTTGTCAATATTTTTTCGATATGCGGAATCTGCGCGTGCAAATCTTCCGGCGTCTTGTCGCGGGTTGCTTTGTATTCGGGGTACCATTCGTGCCGAAAGGTCGGCGTGCGGGAATCGAAGGCTGCAAGAAAATACTGCGGCCGGTATGTTTTTAAAATCATCGCAAGACTTCTAAAAAAGCCGTAAAGAGCGGAAACGTTTTCGCCCGCCTTATTGGTCAACGGATGGCTGACAAAAGCGAAGTAAGAGCGGTAAATTAAGCCGTAGGAATCAAGCAGGTAGAGCGTATCTTGTGTATGCTGTGTCATGGAGATGAGTGTATCATAAAACGCCCCGCAGTCATAGCGGAGGGGGATTTCACGATGCTGTGTTCGGCAAGGGCATATTGATTGCGGAAGCCCTCATAATATGCTATAGTAGCGTACATGATGAAAGCTCGTTTTATTTTTATTACCGGCGGGGTTGTTTCTTCCCTTGGAAAAGGCATTACCGCGGCATCTATCGGACTTTTGCTGAAGAGCAGAGGTTTTTCGGTTATCAATCAAAAGTTTGATCCTTATCTGAATATTGATCCGGGGACAATGAACCCCTATCAGCATGGAGAAGTTTTTGTAACGGAGGACGGCGGAGAAACCGACCTTGACCTCGGTCATTACGAACGATTCACTGATGTTGCTTTGCATAAATTTAACAGCCACACAGCCGGAAAAGTGTATCTTTCCATTTTAGATCATGAACGGGCTGGGGACTATTGCGGAGCGACCGTACAGGTTATCCCGCATGTTACCGACGAAATTAAACACCGCATTATGCAGACGGCGGAAGAAACCGGCAGCGATATTGTCATTACGGAAATAGGCGGTACGGTCGGCGACATCGAATCGCTCCCTTTTATAGAAGCAATTCGGCAAATTAGGAACACGGTCGGCAGGGAACACTGCCTTTTTATTCACCTCGGGCTTTTACCGTACTTAAAAGAATGCGGTGAGATTAAAACCAAACCCATGCAGCATAGCGTTAAAGAGCTGCTCGGCTTCGGAATTCAGCCCGATATTATTATGTGCCGCAGCGAAAAAAGGCTCAGCAAATCAATTCGTGAAAAGCTCAGCCTTTTTTGCAATGTCAGCCAAGACGCCATTATCGAAAACCTTACTGCAAAATCCATCTACGAAGTTCCATTGATGCTGGAAGATGGCAACCTCGGTAAAAAAATATGTGAGCTTTTCAATATTCCCAATCCTGAACCCGATTTACAGTCGTGGAAGGAAATGGTTGAATCCTATTATCATCCCGAAAAAGAAGTAACGGTTGCGCTTGTCGGCAAATACACCGAGCTGCCCGATGCGTATTTAAGCGTAAGCGAAGCGTTGACCGCTGCTGGTGTCTATCACCGCGCACGTGTAAAGCAGCTATGGATTGACGCAGCAAAGATTACGGATGCGGCAAAGACTGAAGAGCTGTTAAAGGATGCGCAGGCGATTATCGTTCCGGGCGGTTTCGGCGAACGCGGGATTGAAGGGATGGTGCTTACTGCGGAATATGCACGCAGCAAGGGCGTTCCCTATTTCGGTATTTGCCTTGGAATGCAGATTGCCGTTATCGAATTTGCCCGCCATGTACTCGGGATGGAACGCGCGCATTCCTCTGAATTTATCAAAAATTGCGAGCCGGTCATCGATTTAATGCCCGATCAAAAAGACGTGCAGCTCGGCGGTACGCTCAGGCTCGGTTCTTTCCGCTGCATGGTTGCGGAAAACAGCAAGGCGGAACAGGCATATAAAATGCACGAAATCAGTGAACGCCACCGGCACCGCTATGAATTTAACAATTTGTACCGCAGCCGGTTTGAAAACTCCGATATGCTGCTTTCGGGAATCAATCCGGAACGTAATTTGGTGGAAATCGTCGAGCTGAAAAATCATCCGTGGTTTTTAGCGGTGCAGTTCCATCCCGAATTTGCCTCCCGTCCCAATAAACCGCATCCGCTGTTCCGCGACTTTATCGGAGCGGCGCTGACGCGAATCTAAGGTTCTATCCATATGATTGAATTGTCAATGTTATTAGCACTTTATACGCCGTGGTTCTGGTTCGGTATTGCAGTCATCTGTGCAGTGATCGAGGGAATGACACTCGGTTTAACGACGGTATGGTTTTCGCTCAGCGCCGTATTGATGATTTTTATCTCTATGCTGCATCCGCCGTTTTATGCGCAGTGCATTTTATTTGCGCTTGTTGCGCTTCTATTGCTCTTTTTCACCCGTCCCATTGCGTTGAAGTTTTTACATACAAAGCGAGTAAAGACCAATGCGGATAGCCTTATCGGTAAAAAAGCACTTGTACTGCAAACCATTACCGAGTTTGAAAAGGGGCAGGTTAAAATCAACGGTATGGTATGGACTGCCGCTTCAACCGGCGGCGCAGACATACCTACCGGAGAGGAATGTATCATCGAAAAGATAGAGGGTGTTACCCTCATTGTAAAAAAGATAGAATAGGGAATTCCTAAAGATTAAACTGAGTGTTTAGAAGTTCCCAATAGCGAGGTCTATTATGTGGATTGCTTTTGCATTAATTGTGTTCGTACTCATTCTGCTTATTTTGAATATCAGAATTGTACCGCAGTCTCAGTCGTTCATTATCGAACGGCTCGGCGGCTATTTCCAGTCATGGGAAGTCGGTCTACACGTTAAGATGCCGTTTGTCGATCGAATCGCCAATAAGGTGTCGCTCAAAGAACGGGTGCTCGATTTTAAGCCGCAGCCGGTTATTACGAAGGATAACGTTACCATGATGATCGATACGGTTATCTATTTTCAGATTACCGACCCGAAGCTCTATACCTACGGTGTTGAAAATCCGATGAATGCGATTGAAAACCTGTCGGCAACGACTCTGCGGAATATTATCGGTGAATTGGAACTTGACGGCACGCTGACAAGCCGCGATGTTATCAATACCCGTATGCGCAGCATTCTGGATGAGGCGACCGATCCGTGGGGTATTAAGGTAAACCGTGTAGAAGTAAAGAATATCATTCCTCCTGAATCCATTCAGGAAGCAATGGAAAAGCAGATGCGTGCAGAACGTGAACGGCGTGAAGCTATCCTTATCGCAGAGGGTCAAAAGCAGTCCTCTATTCTGGTGGCGGAAGGAAAAAAGGCGTCGATGATTTTACAGGCCGAAGCGGAAAAAGAATCCGCTATTTGCAGAGCGCAGGGTGAGGCTGAGGCAATTTTGGCTATTCAAAAGGCAACGGCTGAAGGTTTGAATCTTATTAAGAATGTCGGTGCCGATTCCGCACTGATTAAACTGCGCAGTCTCGAAGCCTTTGAAAAAGTAGCCGACGGAAAATCGACGAAAATTATTATTCCTGCGGATATTCAGAATATGGCGGGGCTTGTGTCGGGCATTGCTGAAGTGCTCAAATAAGCAGCAAAAAATCGGATTATCGTAATGTATCGCCGCAGTCGTTTTTTTCAGGGACTTTGTATTTTCTTGTGTTCCGTTTTTTCCCTTTGTGCGGTTTCGTGCGGGAAAGACAGAACGGGAAACTTGGAGCGCAAACAGCTTTTTTCAATAAAATACGGAAATTTTGAAGACCAGCTCGATTTGTTTCAGCTGGCAAGTCCGTATGTCCGTCCCGACAGTCAGCTTGTTATGGATGACGGTATCTTTTATCTGAGTAATTCAGGTGCGGGAAAAATCCTCAGGTTGACATCATTCGGCGATTTGTTGGCATTGTACTATAATCCTGATAAAAATCCGCGCCCGACATTTATCGATGCCGATCAAACCGATAAAATTATGACCCGCAGCGCCGTGCCGTATCCGCTCAATCATCCGACGTATCTTGCCGTAACGCCAAACAAAAATCTGTTTGCCGTCGATACGGTCAACGAAGAACGTATTGAGTACGATCAGACGGAAAATCTTGTGCTGCGTGATACGGTCATTCATTTTAGTGATACGGGGGAATTTGTGGATACTGTCGGGCAAGAAGGTGTCGGCGGTACTCCCTTTCCGCCCATCGAAGGGCTTTATGCGGATGCAAATAACGGTATTATTGTAGTGTGCCGAACGGAAACCGGTATTCGGGTATACTGGTATGACAATACCGGCAGCTTGCTGTATAAAATTCCCATCGCGTTTAGCGGATTACCGTCGCCTTACACCAACGAAGTAAAGATGTTTTCCAGCCTTGATAAGGCTGTTCCCGATTTTACATCGAAGCGGCTTTATATCAAAGTCGATTATTATCGTGAAGACATCGATACAGATATCAATGTGAGTGCCGGAATCAGTTATGATAAAAGCTGTCTGTATACGTTTAATATTGAAGACCGGCGGTATGAACGGACTATTGATATCGCTGCGTATGAAGATACCGAAGACACGAATACCGGCACCCGTCCTGTTAAAAAAGTTTACGGATTGCTTGGTATAACGGCAAATCATTGGTGTTTGTTGACAACGCCGCGCTCCGACGGCTATATCCTCGAATTAATCGACTTACATTCAAATAAAATATATACACGGACATTGGCTGTTTCTCCGGATGAACTGGTGTACAACGCTTTTTATCTTTCTTCCGACGGTATCTTGTCGGCGCTTCTTGCCGGAGATAAACAGGCAGATATTGTCTGGTGGAAGACAAACACAATTACCGGGGTATCAAAAAATGAATAACCAACCGGATTCGTGGAGCGAGGGCAGTTCATATCTCCGCTATGACCGGAGTGAGCGTTTGAAGCGAGCGCCGGAAGCGGTGCAGCAGATGTATGAACCCGATTACATAAAAAAAATCAGCTTACTGAAAAGTCTTACCGCAACACGTTCGTCCCGTTCCATGTTATTCGCCATTATTGCCGTTTTTGCGCTTACGTTTCTCTCTTTTCTCTTAAAAACCGGCCGGCAGTCGGGAAAAATTGAGGGCGTTCCGGTCAAACTGGACTACTTGACCCAACAAAACTATCTCTATGTGAATATTTCGTTTGAAGCCACGGAACAAAGTGATGACTATGCGCTGCCGCTTCTTGTCCGTATTACCGCAATAAACCGCGATACGGACGAAAAGGAAACGAAAACCATTGAAGTGATTTATATCGGCAGCGCGTTAAGTGTGCCGGCTCAATTCCCTGCCCATACTTATAAACAATTGGAAGCAGTTGTGCTGACGGACGGTAAAGCAATATCGTTGCGGAGTTCCATAAAAAAATGAAGATTGCAGTAGGCTTGAGTGGAGGCGTTGATTCCAGTGTTGCTGCAAAACTCCTGATAGAGCAGGGGTATGACGTATGCGGCATTACGCTTCGTTTGCTGAATGAACAAGCCTCCGCTGCGAAGGAACAAACAGAGCGGATTATTGAAGAAGCGGCGCAGGCAGCGAGGGTACTCGGTATTCCGCATTGTGTTTACGATTTCCGTGCCGAATTTCAAAAGCAGATAATCGATTATTTTATTCAAAGCTATCGCAGCGGAGAAACGCCGAATCCCTGTTACATTTGCAATAAGCAAATTAAATTCGGGTTACTGATGGAGCAGGCATTACGAGAAGGGTTCGATGCGGTTGCAACCGGTCATTATGCCAAAGTATTTCAGGAGCTGTCCGGCCGGTATGTGTTGGAGCGGGGCGCCGATGCGCAGAAAGATCAAAGCTACTTTTTGGCCTTGTTGAGCCAAGAGCAGCTCAGCAGAACCTTTTTCCCGCTTGCGGAACTGACGAAACCGGAAGTCCGGCTTATTGCAGAAAATGCCGGACTGGTTAATGCGCATAAGAGTGACAGTCAAGATATTTGCTTTGTGCCGGACGGTGACTACACGGCAGTAATCGACGCATTGGCACCCGATGCTTTTCCTGAAGGAGATTTTATCGATATCAACGGCGTCAAGGTCGGTACACACCGCGGCTTGCATCGTTATACCATCGGGCAGCGGCGGGGGCTTGCACTGCCGTTCGGCTATCCGATTTATGTGGTTGAAAAATCGGCAGAGCATAATACCGTTACCGTCGGTTCAGGCGAGACGCTTCTTGCCGCTGCCTGTTCCGTGCGTGAGGTAAACCGGATTGCCGAAATGCCGCTGGAGCCTTTTTATGCAGAAGTTAAAACACGGTACCGGCAGCAGCTGAAAAAAGCCCGCATCGAACCTATCGGCACTGACCGAGTCCGTATTGTTTTTACCGAACCGGAACGGGCGGTTGCGTGCGGGCAAGCCGCTGTATTTTATTCCGGGAGTAGGGTACTCGGCGGCGGCATTATTGACAGTGTTGAATCTTCCTCATGTCCGATTCGATAACTCTGCCAGCCGAATAATTTTCAAATGCTCAAATTCTGATATTCCGTGTATCATATTCTGACAGATGGCGCACTTATGGTTGTATCCATATTTTAATGTTACTGCATAATGACAGGAGGAGGAAAACGGAATAAAGATTTTCTTTCATACATATAATTTGACACAAGAGTTTGTAAATTGTTATTATAAAAAGACTTATTTAAATAAATCCGTTGTCGGTCTTAACTGATCATTATCTCTAGAAAACCTGCTCGTTTTTGAAAAAATCCGTATTTCCTTTTTTTGGCATGTATCTTGCTATGACACAACTACGCATCAATATACCTCGGCGCAGAGCATCGGGGAACATGCTATAAGGCGGTTGTAATACCTGTGCTACGGTTCAAGCAGTACCGAGGTATTAAACTCTCTGCACAAAAGACCTATTCGATAACTGTGTTTTCGAATAGGTCGACGAGTTCTAAATCGCACAAATAGCACGATTTAGAACATCGCATTTCAAGGTAACCTGTTCAGAAACGGAAGTTTCCGAACAGGTTTAAATAAAATTACGCTCACGGAGGAACGTATGCAAGAGGATATCGTTGAAACGATATTGACGGACTTTTCACGGCAGAATACACAAAAAGAAGCCGTCGATCGGTTGTTTCAGTATTTGTATTTTAATCTCGGCGAATTCGGAGTCTACTGCGGAAGCGAGGATATGCGCAGTGACTTTTTACTTTGGCTCTATCCGAAGCTGGATGCTATCATAGACGGTTATAATCCCGATAGGTCAATATTTCCTACATACTTGCGGATGTCTCTTACCTATAGCTGGAAGCTCTTTCTGAGACGGAACCGCGAACAGGCGACGTATGATTCCGTTGCCCAAGATGATCAGCAGCGGATCGTTAAAACGATACAGGACGAACAGGACGGGGCACAAAACTATGAATTGTATGCAGCAAGTCCGCCGCCTTCTTATACGGTGTTACCTGAAAAAGCTCAGTCTATTCAAGAAACAATCAGATGGGAAAGAAAAAGGAAAGACATCTATACACGTTATTTTCTCGAACTGTTGTGTAAATCTTGTTTTTGTATCAATGACCATTTGCTGCAAACGGTTGCTGGACATTTAGGAATATCGGTACGGAAGGTAAGACTGCTGATTGAAGAAGCAAAGGAGCTGACCGACAAACGGGATACCGTTTACAATGAATGGGTAACTAAGCGGGACTTTTATTATGTGCGGTATAAGAGTGCGACACTTCAGCTGCGTAAGGTTGATGAGGCTCATGGTTCCGTCATCAAGCGCTTGAAAAACCGTCAAGCATACAGTTATGCGCGTTGGCAGGGGTATCTGAAACGGATACAGGAATATACGCGGGGACCGAGTAATCGGGTATTGGCAAAACAACTGGGTGTTTCTCGAGCGACAATTAACAACGATCTTGTCGAGCTTAAAAAAGCGTGTTATGGTAGGTTATGCACATATACTTAGCAAGCGGCAACCGGCATAAACAAGAAGAATTTGCCGCTATTTTGGAAGGGCATCGCATCAGTCTCCCTGCTGATGCAGGTATCCTCTTTGATCCTGAAGAAACCGGAACAACTTTTTTAGAAAATGCACTCCTAAAAGCTCGCGTGTTATACGAAAGTGTTAAATGTCCGGTGATTGCCGACGATTCGGGGTTGTGTATCGATGCGCTCGGCGGTAAGCCCGGTATCTATTCAGCCCGTTATGGTATGAAAGACGGTGTGCAGCTGAAAGCGGAGGAGCGGAATCAGCTCGTTCTCCAGCAGATGGAAGGTGTGGAAAACCGTCGCTGTCGGTTTGTCTGCTGTATTGCAGTGATGCTGGATGCTCATCGTTTTTTTACGGTGCAAGAAACGTGCGAGGGTGTGATTGGTACATCGGAGCGCGGAGAACATGGTTTCGGCTATGATCCGATTGTGTATCTTCCAAAGATCGGTAAAACGGTTGCAGAATTGACGGCACAAGAAAAAAACGAACTGTCTCATCGCGGAAAAGCCGGACGAATTGTCGCCCAACTATTGCGTATCCTTTCGTAACGGATGTTACCGCCTGTTCCAGCTCGGTATGATATAATCGCAATACTATGAATCTTTTGATCGTTTCCGGCCCGCCGTCTTCGGGCAAAACCAGCGTTATTTTAAAGACAATCGAGGCGCTGCGCACACAAGGGCTTCGTGCCGGAGTGGTGAAATTTGACTGCCTCTACACCGATGACGACATACTGTACGAAAAGGCCGGTATTCCCGTTCAAAAAGGTATTTCCGGTTCGCTCTGTCCCGATCACTTCTTTGTTTCCAATATCGAAGAGGTAGTACAATGGGGCGTCAAGGAAAAATTCGACCTTTTGATAACGGAATCAGCAGGCTTGTGCAACCGTTGTTCTCCATATATTAAAAATATCCTCGGTATTTGCGTTATCGATAATTTATCGGGTATCAATACACCGAAAAAAATCGGTCCGCTGTTAAAAGCGGCGGATATTGTTGTCATCACAAAAGGTGATATTGTGTCGCAAGCAGAACGGGAGGTGTTTTGCGCCCGCGTTAACACCGTTAATCCGCGAGCGGTGATTATGCAGGTAAACGGCCTGACGGGGCAGGGTGCCTTTGAACTGAGCACGCTGCTTTTTAACCGAGATAAAGATATTTCGACGGTGCAAGGAATGGAGCTCCGTTTCCCGATGCCTGCGGCGTTGTGTTCCTATTGTTTGGGGGAAACACGGGTCGGCGAAAATTTCCAGATGGGCAATATCCGTAAGATGAAGATTGCCGAGTCGCAAACAAATAACTAAAACATCTTGCAAAAATTTTTATGGGAGACAATATGGCCGCAAATACCGGTTTTGACATACACGGCACCGCCGAAAAAAGAATAGAACTTTCAAAAAAAACGATAGAAACGCTGCTCGCAGAGTATCCTTTTATTGAAGATTTTTTTGCAGAAAACAGATTGACAGAGCTACATGTTCTGGACAATACGCAGCGTACTTTTGACTCTTTTCTACAAAACCTTTCCGAAGAAGAATGCGAAGAGAGTGCGCTTGATAGAGAAGCTTTATCCCATGCATTTTTTGAATATATCATTCAAATGCAGCGGTTTTTAAACGGGGATGACGTTCAAGGTGTGCAGAGTCTTACGATACTACCCGGTACGAATAAGTCCGGCGAACCGGAGAATTTTCAAGACCTTGTATTGTATCCGTCCCAGATTATTTCGATTGTCGGGCCGACCGGATCGGGTAAGTCGCGGCTGCTCGCGGACATCGAATGGACAGCGCAAAAAGACACACCTACCGGCCGGGCAATACTGATTAACGGCGAAGTGCCCGATAAAGCAATCCGGTTTTCGATAAACAATAAACTGGTTGCGCAGCTTTCGCAAAATATGAACTTTGTCATGGATTTATCCGTCCGAGAGTTTATTGAACTGCATGCGGAAAGCCGGATGGTCGAAGACAAAGAAGCAGCTGTCAGCGGTATTATCGAGGCGGCAAATAAACTGGCAGGGGAGCAGTTTCGGCTGGATACGCCGATTACTGCACTGAGCGGCGGACAGTCCCGGGCGCTCATGATTGCAGATACCGCCATTTTAAGCTCATCTCCGATTGTTCTGATCGACGAGATTGAAAATGCAGGAATTGATCGTAAAAAGGCTTTGCAGCTTTTGGTATCGAATGATAAAATCGTACTGATGGCTACCCATGACCCGGCGCTTGCGCTCTATGCCGATAAGCGTATCGTTATTAAAAACGGCGGGATTCATGCAGTCATCGAAACTTCCAATCACGAGAAAGAAATATTGAACGAGCTCGAAGTGATGGATGCAAAAATCCAAACAATGCGGGTTAAACTACGCGCCGGTGAACAACTCTAGGGACTCTTCAATACTTGCATTTATCGTAGGCAGTTTCTTACGGTTTCTTCCATAAGCTACAGAGGGATAGACTAACTTAATTTAAATAAATATAATCCGTTATGCCCTTTATATAAAATTAGTCATAGAAATAAGTCTCTTTGCTCAGGAAAATGATATTCCTGTTTTGCAATTTCAAAAGTGTTGAATTATGCTGTGAGGTTTGTACCGTTTAAAACGGCAAATGGCCGGCGGTGCTGTTCTATAGGACAGCCGTTATCATTATCGGTCAATTGAGCCGTCGGTACCAAAATGATTAGGAGACGAATATATGGGAAGGAACCTAAAGAAAAAGCGCTTTTCATTAAGAAAAAAATTGATGTTGGTTTTTGGTGTATTGATTCTAGGCGCTTCAGTTATCGAGGGGCTGCTTGCAGTTATGATTGCACGCAAAGCCGTAACGGAGAAAATTGAAACTCATTTAATAGATAAAGCTGCCGATGTTGCAGAGATTATCGATGGAAGAATAAAAGCGACTCTCCAATTTGTCGAAGGAGTTGCCCGTATGCCTTCCCTGCGTGATCCTTCTCTTTCATACTATCAAAAAGCGCAGAGTCTTGTGAATGAAGCGGGGCATAATGCACGGGTAGATTATTTCGGTGTCAGCACTATGCAGGGGTACCGTTATGGGACAGATGATGGAAAAGCTGTTTATGTCGGCGACCGGGATTGGTTTTTAGCCGCTTCATCAGGAAAAAGCTTTGTAGCAGAACCGCGTATATCTCGCGTTTCAAATACAATGCAGATCGTCTATGCCGTTCCCATTATCGGTGATAACAATGAAATTGTCGGCGTATTAAGCGCAGCCGTAGAAGCGAATCTTTTATCCGAAGCAATTAAAGACATCGTTTTGGGAAAAAGGGGGTATTGCTATATACTCGGTTTAACGGGGAATACGATTGCAGATAAAGATATACGTTTTGTTGAAGATCAATACAATTCCATCGAGGAAGCAAAAACAGATCCGACTCAAGTGCCGCTTGCATCATTTGAGCGACAAGCATTACAGGCACAAGATCCGGGTATCGGGTATTATGATAACGATGGCGTTTCCGTAATATCATCCTATGCTAAGAGCAAGCTATCGGGATGGACGGTTATTATGACCGCTCCCTACAGTGACCTTATGAGTTCAGTGGGTGAGATGAGTATTGCTATAGACATTATCTGGGGAATTATTTTTGTTTCGGCATTGGTTGTTGTATTCTTTGTTGCACACAATATCGTAAAGCCGATCCAAAAACTTGTTGCAGCGCTTAAGGACATTGCGCAAGGTGAAGGTGATTTAACGGTTCGTATGGCTGTAAGCGGTAATGACGAGGTAACGGATTTATCGGAATATTTTAATGAAACGATAGAAAAAATCGGTGTTACAATAAAGTCTATCGGCGTCAATAGCAGCATTATGGAAGAGATTGGTAGTGAGCTTGCTTCAAATATGTCCGAAACAGCAAGCTCAATTAATCAGATTAATGCAAATATAGACGGTATCCAGCAACAAGTTTTGACCCAAGCTGCAAGCGTTACCGAAACTGCCGCGACAGTAGAGGAAATTATCCGCACTATTAAGCAGTTGAGCAGTAGTATTGAAACACAGTCTGCAAGTGTTGCACAGTCTTCGGCGTCGGTTGAGCAAATGGTCGCAAATATTGCTTCGATCAGCCAGACACTCAATAAGGCTGATACAATCGTAAAAGAGCTTGTGTCCGCAACGGGAGATGGAAAAGCAACGTTGCTTACGTCTAATACGGTAACACAGAAAATAGCGGAAGAATCCGGCTCGCTCATGGAAGCGTCGAGTGTTATTCAACACATCGCATCGCAAACAAACTTGCTTGCAATGAACGCTGCGATTGAAGCCGCCCATGCGGGAGAAGCAGGCAAAGGATTTGCCGTTGTCGCCGATGAAATCCGCAAATTGGCAGAAGATTCGGCCGTACAGGGAAAAAACATTACGGCGACGCTTAAACTACTCAGCAGCGAAATAGAAACGCTTTCAGCATCTTCTAAAACAGTCGAGGGAAAATTCAATGCTATTTTTACCCTTGCTGCTCAAGTAAAAGAGATGAGCGATCAGCTGACGGAAGCGATGCGCGAACAGGCAAACGGCAGCAATGAAGTACTGGATGCTATTAAAAACATCAATACGGTTACAACGGAAGTTCAGTTCGGGGCTGAAGAGATGTTGAAAGGCGGGGAGGGTGTCGCGGAGGAAATGCGCAAATTGGATAATCTAACGCGTATTATAACCGACGGCATGAATGAAATGGCCTCTGGCGCAGCACAGATTAACAATGCCGTGCAGGAAGTAAACGCAATTACGCAAAAGAATACACAGAGCATTAAGAATTTAGCACTGGAAGTTGGAAAATTTAAAGTAAACTAATCTGTATCGATATATCGAAGTTCCGGAGTGCGGCACCCGTTCTGTAAGAATGGGTGCCGTATTTTTTAAAGCCTCAGTTCATTGGAGGGTGTTGATTTATTCGGCTTTAGTATACCGTTTAACTTTCTTTGTTGTAGTCATTTCGAGAGGTTTGTCCAAAAGCGTGGTTTTTGTGATCCGCTGATAGGGCAGCAGTTCCTTGTTCACGGTTTCGACTATCGTTTCTATTCTTTTATAAACGGTGCTGTCTCCGGCTGGAGTGCCGCGGTTAAGATTCAGCGTTTTATACAGTTCATCGGCGGGGTATACCAGTACTTCAATTTCTTCGCTCGTTAAATCGTGCGCGGGGTGGTATCCTTGTACGGTTATCTGTTCGATATCGTTGTAATACATCTGGAAGGCATTTTCTATTTCTTCAGGATATACGTTTTTACCGCCGGAGGTAACAATGAGATTCTTTGCACGTCCGCAGAGATACAGATATTTTTCATCGTCAATCCATCCGATATCGCCGGTGCGGAACCATCCGTCTTCCGATAGTACTTCTACGGTTTCTGCCGGCATATTGTAATACCCCTGCATAATCATCGGCCCCTTCGCGCAAATTTCTCCGCGGCCGTTTTCATCGGGATCAAGGATTTTCATTTCCATATAGGGATGGAAGTAACGCCCGACGCTTTCAATCTTAAAGTGCTCTTTCGGATTCAGTGCAATAATCGGCGATGTTTCGGTCAGACCGTAGCCTTGGACAAAATCGATACCGAATTCATTGTATGCTCTAAAAACTTCCTTTGAAAGCGGTCCGCCGCCCGAAATTGCAATACGAAGCGTTGTAAGATTTGCTTTTTCCAATACGCTCTTAAAGAGTATTTTACCGATATTTTTCCCTGTTGTCTTTTTAACAAGGTATGAAATACCCATGAGGAATCGGATGATGCCATATACCACGACACCCTTACTGCGCACTCCTTTTAAGATACCCGCAAGCAGCTTATTAAAGAGAAGCGGTACGCCGAGAAGCATCGTAATTTTTCCTTCTTTTAATTCGCGGAGCATACGGGATACAACCAAAGATTTTCCGAATACGATTTCTGCACCCACCGAAATTGCTTCAATGAAGACGGCAACCATAGTATAGGAGTGATGGATCGGCAATAATGCATAGAAAATATCGGTTTCAAATATGGTTAGGTGTGATTGAGCTATGTAGCAGTCGGAGACGATATTCCGGTGAGAAAGCATAACGCCCTTGGGAGTACCCATCGTACCGGAGGTGAATAGGATAGCTGCCGTGTCGGTTTCCTGTAAAGGATAATAGGTGGCAAGCGGTTCCGCTTCCAAGTTATATACATAGCGGTCACTGTTCTTACTGTTTAAAGCATAAACTTGACCAATAAAGGATTGAGATTTTGATGCCTCAAGAAAATGGTCGTATTTTTCTTCATCAACAAAGAAAAAGAGCGGTTTTGCTGTTTTTAAAAGTGATTCGATTTCATAATCATGTAGGCCGTAGTCAATGGGGATTATAATACCGCCGGCATATAGCGCACTTAAATAGACAATTGCCCATTCGGAAGAGTTTTTACCTGAAACGGCAATGTGTGTTCCCTTTTTTACACCGTGAGTGGCAAGCCAACCTGCTAATTTTTTAATTGCTCCAAGTGTTTCACGATAGGTAAGGGTGATCCGATCCGGCTCAAAGACGGTTAAACAGTTCCTATTTGGGAAACGTTCCGCAGTAATTTCAAACATCTCCGGTAATGTCGGCCATTCTCCGGTAAATTTTTTCCCGCGCCATGTATCAAGGAATCCCCATGGACATCTTGACTTTTCATTCATATCGATACGCTCCTTTATAAATACAATTTTTTGCTTATTTTCAAAATTGCAATTTTTTCTTGTTTTTAGTATAACTATTTTACATGATTTTGAAAGATATACGAGCATTTTTTTTCTATTTATTTTTCATATTAGCGGCGATACCTTTCATTTTTGGGGCATCTTCTCCAAAAGATTCTCAACGGATTGCTTTTGTTAATAATGCTTTGAGCTATCTCGGTACGCCCTACCGTTATGCAGGCCATTCTCGTAAGGGGATGGACTGTTCGGGTTTTGTCTTTCGCAATGGGGCTGATGTTCTGAAGTTGCAGATGCCGCGGCGTTCGGATGCCCTTGCCGAATATGCAAAAAGAATAACGGATGAAGAGATTCAGCCCGGCGATTTATTGTTTTTTAACACTGCCGGCGGTATTTCCCACGTTGGGATTTATATCGGTGCAGGAAAATTTATCCATTCGGCATCGGACGGTCCCCATACCGGTGTTATTATTTCAAGCATTCAAGAGTCATACTGGAGAAAAACGTACCGTTTTGCAGGCAGTATTATGAAACCGGAGGAAATTTTCTTTGCCGAGGCGACTATTCCATTTTTTTCGCGTACACTTGAGAATTGCCGGCTCCATCCTGATATTTGGGCAAAGGTATCGGATTCTTTGTAAGTGGAATTACCACTCTCTGTAGCGATTCTGATGCAATTGCCTTGTATGTGTTTAATTCTTTGTTCCATTTAAAAGATTTTCGATAAACTCCGCCGGGCATAATTCTTTGTTTAGGATTTTGTAGAGTCCGGTGCAGAGCGGTAACTTTAAGTCGTATTTTACGGCGATCTTGCCGAGGTAAGCGCATGCAACGATACCTTCAGGTAAATAGCCGATAGTACCGATTCGTGCGATAAGGTCATCGATGCCGTTAAAAGAATCTAAAACCGCTGCAGTGATAATTTCACGGCCGAATTTGCGATTTCTTCCGTATTTACTGCGGCAGGTAACGTCAAGATCTCCGATACCGGAAATTGATGTAAATGTTTCCGGATGCGTTGCTCCCATTGCTCTCCCTATAATCTGAATTTCGTTTAAGCCGGCCGCTAATAAAAGCGATTCGGTATTATCACCGAAAAAGTCGGAATGTTCGGTTAGCGCATCAAGCATACCGAATGCAATGGCAATCACGTTCTTTGTCGCTGCGCATACCTGTACACCTACAATATCAAGACTTGAGTATACCAGTAGACTGCGAGATTTAAGGATTTCGCGGCACCGGATGGAGCTTAATGGATTTTTTGAAGCTGCAATAAGACCGGTGAGCTTTCCGGCGGCAACTTCTTCTCCATGACTCGGACCCGCGACATAGACAAGGTGATCCCGATAAAAATCGGGCAATTTGTTTTCAAGAGATTCGATGATTAAGTGCGGTTCTCCGTGCTCATCAGGGATAAATCCTTTAGTTAGTACCGCGATGAGCGGATATGTCTGTGTTCCGGTATCGATATTAAAAGGAGGAATCGTTAAGAGCTTGTCTACAGTATCCATTAGATACAGGGATGGGCTTGCTAAAAAAAGTACTGCCGCATCCTTGCATACTTCTTGCATATCGACAGAAGCTGAGATCGTTGGCGGTAAGGTATAGTTCGGTAAATACTTTTTATTAATATGTTCGATATTGATGCTTGAGCATACATCTTCACTCCGATTCCAGAGCATAACGCGATGCCCGTTTCGACCGAGTGTACAAGCTATTGCCGTTCCCCATGACCCTGCGCCGAGGATAGCGATCTTTTCATTCATAATAATTTTCCCTCTAGTATATAAATTCTACCGGTTCCGTTCTTTCTTTGATCACCGGTTTTTCTGCAGGATAGCCTAACGCAACAAAGCCGCATATCACATGATTGTGCGGAATATGAAAGGAGTCCAGTATATTTCGGATTTCCGGTTCATTGCATTTATCACGTAATTGGTTAATCCAGACAGCACCCAACCCAAGGGATTCTGCTGCTAAATAAGTGTTTTCAATTGCACAAGATGAGTCGCATTGGCCGTACCTATCGTCCTCTGCAAAGCTGATCAAGAGAATCGCATCACAGCCATATATCCGGTAATCGTTGCGGTTATGTACTTTTGCGATCGCCTGTGCGAGTTCTTGAATTTTTTCCCGATTATGTACAACCGTAAATTTTCGTGCTTGTCGGTTTTTTCCTGTCGGGGCAGCTTTTGCACAGTCGGCAATAAGTTTTAGTTTTTCATCTTCAATTCTTTGATCGGTAAATTGACGCACACTTACCCGTGTTAAAATTGCATTGATTACTTCATTCATACTGAACTTCCTTCTTCATGTTTTCTATTTTACATCACTTGTACTATAAAGGCAAATGTTGCTTTAAACTTAAACGGTCATCATTGGTTAATGATAATACCGATATTACTTGCAACACGTATATGGATATTCCAGTTGCGAATAGGGGATACAATACGCTGTTCTCCATTTTCCTGTAAAACTAACGAACTAGAACTGCCGCCATCGAGTTGCAGTGCATCGTCAGCGCCTAATTCCCGCAGCAGCCACGCCGTTTCTTCAAAGGAAAGACCTTGGCTCCTCTGTTGATTCTCACCTTCTACCGACACGACGAAGAGTGTTTTTCCGTTATCAGTAAGGCCGACGGCAGTCCGTGAATCACGGCGATGAAGTTTTTGCGGAATCACGATACCGTTTCGAAGAATTGTCCAAAAGCCCCCGACTGCATGACGGACATCTGTTGATAATACATCTTCCGTTTGAGCGTCGATAATGCGAGCTGTTTTATCCGCATAAAAAAGCAATGCACCGTAGCCTTCGTTCGGCATACTCATCCGGCAGAAATCTGTAATATGAATACCCACGATAGTGCGGTATACACTGAAAAACAGCGAGCCTGTTTTGAACGGAGTGGCATTAAAGGCTGCGATTGTATTGTGCCTGAGTGCAAAATCCTGTGTCGTTTCGCCGCGGATACAGCCTTGGCCGTTTTTAAAGAGAGCCGGTTCTGAGGTTATCACGGCGACAGCGGGATTGAGTAAATCTACTTTCACAACATGAACGATAAGCGGAAATTGCAGATCATTGATATCGGCAGCTTCGATACCTGGGGATAAGGTACGCCAGTGTATTTCTGTCTGAGCAGCAGGCTGATACGGCGTATCTATGGGGGCAGTAGGAACGCTTGTACATCCTAAAAAGTACCAAAGAGAACACAGCAACAAAAGCAGCGGGAATCTTGGGAGCAGACCTCCGGAAAGGTTTTGCTTATACTGCCCTTGCAGTTGTATAGATTGGAGAAGCACCGGATACTTTTGGAACATAGCGCGAGTATATCACAAAAGAGAATAAATTACAAACACTTAGTTTTAGGGGGGCTTGACAGTCTATCATAAATTTTCTATATTAAAGGACAAAATTTTCATGAGGAGGCTTGAGGTATGGCTGGTGCAAGTAAAAACTCCCGTACTGCTGTCGCTACGCAGAAGTTTAGCTGTCCGTGCGGTGGTGAAGTTGTGTTAAAAACAATGGTTGAAAACGGAAAAATAAAAAATATCGCTGAATGTGCAAAATGTCATCGTATTGAACGCCGACCTAAAGATTTTAAATAATCTTATAAGATACACAGAAGTAGAAGGCTGCCATCGGATTTACCGAAAGGCAGCTTTTTTTATACGCTTTGCCGCTCAATAATTGGGTGAATGATTTATCGTACGTATTTAGATTATGATACGTTGCAAGTTCTATTGAATAAGCAACTTGAAATCGTTATACTAAGAAAATGAGAGCTTTATTTCCTATCACTATTATTTTCCTCAAAATTAAGCAACCGTTCTGATGCGGCTGAGGTTAATGTATTTTAATTTGAAATAAAGTATACATTTAAAGTAAGGAAGCGATTATGAGCAAAGAATTTTTACCCTATGATACGATCCGTAATAACGGGTTCCGTTTGGCGCGCCAAATTTGGGAAGATGGTTTTATTCCTGATGTGATATATGTTTCACTGCGGGGCGGTTCATCTTTGGGAAATGCCATTCATGAATGGTTTAAGTTAGTGAATAGAGATGTGAAGCCTATTTTGTATGCCGCTGTCGTCGCTCATTCTTATTCCGATGCTAATCAGCAGTCAAAAATGATGATTGACGGATGGACATATTCCCCCGAACACCTGCGGAGCGGCGATAAGATATTGTTGGTTGATGATATTTTCGATAGCGGTGCTACAATCAATTATCTTGTATCGGCTTTCTTGGAAAAAGGTATTCCGCGGCGTGATATAAAGATAGCCGTTCATGATTATAAGGTTTTCCATAACAGAAAGAGCAGTGAACCTATCCAGCCCGATTATTGGTGCAGAAAGCATGATATCTATGCCGATAAAGACAGCAGTTGGATCCACTATATGAGCCATGAACTGACCGGTTTAACTCCTGAGGAACTTGAAAAGTACTACTATGCGCAATATCCCGAGCTGCGTGAAATTTTTAAGGGTGTTTTATAAGAAACCGATGTACAGGAATGGTAAACCGTTATTATGCCTTTTTGCATATTTCTTTTTTTCTCTTTCTCTTTTTGCTGCTGAGAGTGGTTTAGTCTTTTATGTAGATACTGCTGCAAAAACAACCGCGGAAAAAGGGACATCCGATAATCCGTTCGTTTCTCTTGAACAGGCTGTTGCAGCAGTCTATGACCGAATAAACCGGCAAGAAACTCCGGTAAAGAACGGTAAACCTGCTCCGGTTTCTGTTTTTCTTCGTTCCGATGTGTATGTTGAAGAAGCTGTGTTTCTTACGGCTCCGATTAAGATACTCGGTGAGAATGCTCCGGTAATTACATTCGGAGAAAATGCCGGTTTTGTCGTTGAATGTACTTCGTTGGAGATAAAAGGATGCTCGATAAAACGCATAGAACGGTTTACGGAACCGCGTATTGTACCTGTTTTATACGGTTCGAATGCTTCCCTAACGCTGAATAGAGTTTCAATTACCGTAGAAGAGGGCGGTGATGCCGTGATTCTTCGGGATAGCCGTATCACGTGTACCGACACTTCTTTTACTTCCGAACAAACTGCGCAGGCTGTATTGGTGCGTGCCAAAAACAGTACCGTGTCTGCGCTGCGCAGTACTTTTTCGGCATCGGGATTAATGGTGTTATGTTTTGATTTTGTAAAAACACAGTGTACGCTGACCGATACGGTTTGTAATCTTACTGCGCATTATACCGGAAGATTGGCCGATCTTACCGGTTCAACCGTCAAAGTCCGAAAATTGCAATGCTCGTATACCTCGCCTTTATTTGAAATGATGGATGCGGCCGTCATTGCTGATAATACTTCTAAAGCTGAATTGCCGAAATCTGTTGAGTTAACAGGATTTACGGAAGTGCTTATTCGTAGATAGTGTATTATATAGATACATAGAGCATTGTGAAGGGTACAGTGATAATACAGAAAATAGGAAAAATGTCTGATGTTGTTTTGCGGTATTGATGAAGCGGGGAGGGGGGCGTTGGCAGGCCCCGTATATGCTGCGGCTGTCATTTTGCCTGATACCTTTGATATTTCGATATTGGATGATTCAAAAAAACTATCCCCTAAACGCCGCGAAATGGCGCGGGCTGCTATTCTTGACGGTGCACTGTATTGGCAGATTGCATCGGTTCCTTCCGAACAAATAGATAAAATCAATATTTTACAAGCAACGCTTACCGCAATGAAGCAAGCATTTGAAACTCTATTTACACGGTATAGGCGAGATAATACTAATACAGCGGTTGGTATTGAACAGGATTTAACGGTTATTGTTGACGGCAATCAACTGCCTAATATCGGCGGTAATTTTACGCTTATTGCGGAACCTAAAGCTGATGGACGGTATCCGTGTGTGATGGCCGCTTCTATTCTGGCTAAAACCGAACGGGATCATTGTATGATGGAGTATCATAAGCAATATCCGCTTTACCGCTACGATCTGCATAAAGGCTATGGGACACAGTTGCATCGTTCTCTTATCGGACTATATGGCGCTTCTCCTATTCAGCGGCAGAGTTTTAAGTTCAAAAAAATTCCGGCTAATCTTACAGCTGATCATATATAAGGCAGATAGTTCTACATTTGAGAGAGTACCCCGTATTTTAAGGTATGCCTAAATTTTCCGATTCTTATTTTGCCTGCTCGGTAGGTGTGTTATCTTTTTTAGCTTCTGCCGGCGGTTTTTGCAAATTTTTTTGGATTCTGCTTTGTAGGGAGGAAAGTCTCGGTTTTTGATACTGCACAATATAGAATACAAGATTTAAGTATAATATAAGCAGTATAGTAACGATAATCACTTCGGGAGAAATAACCACATTCTTTATCAGGGTAAACAGTTGTGAGAAGGTCATATTAAAGGCATCGGCAAAAGCACGAATAACTTAAGATATTGATATTTCCATACACAACAGCTCGCAATCATGTAGAAATCATGTAGCGGGATGTATATTTATGGTATATACTATCTGATGGAGGTTTTTATCTATGAGAAGATCAGATCGAGAAGTAACGGATTATCAACAAATATATACTATTATTGAAAAGGCAAAGGTTGTGCATATTGGGATGATCGATAATGACCATCCGTATGTGGTGCCGATGCAGTATGGTTTTATATTTACCGACGGCAGGTTAACTCTCTATGTGCACTGCGCAAAAGAGGGGCGTAAACTCGACATTCTCAAAAAGAATCCGTGCGTTTTTATTGAACTTGAGACGGATGTTGCAATTGTTTCCGGTGGTGACATTCCGTGTAAATACGGTTCGGAATATGCCAGTGTTATGGGAGACGGAACTGCGGTTATTGTTGAAGATGTTGCAGAAAAGATTTCCGGATTGCGACTTATGATGAAAACACAAAGCGGCCGAGACTTTGAAATAACTGAACAGATGGCAGCATCGGTTACAGTATTGCGTATCGATGTTCCATATATAACGGCAAAAAGCAGAGCTAAGGCTTAGGCTTAAAAGGAGAGATTACCATGTGTGAAGAGTGTTACGTAAACAAAAACAGAATTACGCCGTTGCTTAATCCTGTAGATTGTTTAGAACATCATACGCAGTACATTTGCGGGACATGCGGACGGTGTATTTGTATTGACCGTGATCCTAAACGAGGTTTACAACGATGGAATTTTCCGTTCAAGTCATTGGAAATTGCAAAGCTCTATTTACGGACAGCAGATTATACGGAAAAACAGTCTTGCGGTATTTACGAAATAGAAAACAGTAATGGGAAGAAATCCTATAAAATCTTTCCTTCATATAATGATGTCCTGTTATTTTTAAAGAAAAATAAAGATAAACAATGTAAGCACACTGCCCCTCTTTTTACCATTGGGGAATATAGAGAATATCCGCATACACAGATACGCAGATTAACTGCTGCTGAAGTAAAACAATACATGAGTGAACGTGAACGCTAAACACTTCGAGTTATCGGGTATTGAGCAGCTCTAAATCTCGTATGAAGGATGATACAACCATGCAGACGAAAACCTCTGTAACATTATTGGCAGGCGTTTTGCAGCCGGAAAGAGAACCGTATCCCGTGTTTTCACCGGAGGCAATGGAGTTTCTTGCTGCGGTATCGGATGAAATCGGCGCATCGGAACTGCATTCCATACCGGAGATTGCTGCATTCGGCTTCTGGTGCCGCAGGGCGCATCTTGAAGCCTTGGCTAAGCGCCATGCTTCACCCTTTCCGCGTCTCGGCCGGGGGCTTGCGTTCCATATTGCGCCTTCAAACGTGCCGACGATGTTTGCCTATTCATATACAATCGGGTTGCTTGCAGGGAACGCAAACATCGTGCGGCTGTCGGAGCGGGGCGGGGAAATCGCTACAATGCTCTGCGCCTGCATCGGCCGAGTGCTGGATCGCCCTGAGTTTGAACCGATAAAACGGCGGACATCGTTTATCAGCTATGGCAGGGATGACGCCGTAACCGCTGCGTATACGACCGAGTGCGATGTGCGGGTAGTGTGGGGCGGGGACGAAACAATCCGCCGCATACGCGCGCTTCCGCTTCCGCCCCATGCGGTTGAACTGGTATTCCCCGACCGCTGGTCGTTTGCGCTGTTCAGTCAAGCGGCGTTTTCCCAAGCAGATGAAGAAACGCTCGCCGCATGGGCGCACCGGTTTTACAACGACACGTATTTGATGGATCAAAATGCTTGTTCCGCCCCGCACCTTGTCGTGTGGGAAAACGACGGAGGTGATTCTACAGTCCGCCTCCGCTGGTGGGAAAAGGTTGCGGCGGAAGCTCAAGCGGCGTACCGGTTCGGCTCCTATCAAGCGGCGCGGAAATACGAGCAGCTGTGCCTTTCTGCGATGACCTTACTGGAAGAAGTTTCCGTCAAGCAGTATGCGGGGAATCTTTTATATGTTGCGACTTTGGCAAAGCTGCCCGCCTATGCGGTGGAGACGCTGCGCGGAACATTCGGCTTTTTCTTTGAAACCGAAATCTGCAATAAAGATGAACTGTTGCCGCTGCTTTCGTTCAAGGTGCAGACGCTCTGCGTGGAAGGCTACCGGAGGGAAGAACTCGCGCACTTCTTTGCGCAGCGACGTTCGGCAGGTATCGACCGAATCGCCGCGTTGGGGCAGGCGATGGAAATGGACACGATTTGGGACGGTAAAGATTTAATCGCGGAATTATCGCGTCTCATCGTTTGAGCCGGAGCTTTCGTCTTGTTCAGTCTCTTGGAACATATCGACCATTGCGGTTAAATATTCCTGTGCAAATTCCATACTGCGTTCATCGGCAAGCTCTTCGTTTGCGCTCCGCAGCTTTTGCAAAAGACTGAAAACGATATATGTCATCATTACCAATCCCGCCTTAGGATAGGCGTTAATATATTTTTTGAACTGACTGCGAGAAAGAATTAGGACGACGGTATCTTCGGCAGCGCGTACCGTTGCGGTGCTGAGTTCATCTTCCAGGAGTGCGGATTCGCCGACCGAGGCGTGATCCCGCAGCGTTGCAACGTGTACCTGCTTATTCCATTTGCCCTGCTTTATCACGTCAAGAGAGCCGCTCATTAAAATATACAAATCGGCATTTATGGTGCCTTCTGCAATCAGCACCTCTCCTTCGTCAAATGCGCAAAGCTGAGAAAACTGTGCGAGTGCTTCAAGTTCATCTTCGGCAATGCAGGATAAAAAAGACACAGCCGATAATTCATTCCGCAACAGCGGTAACGGGATTTCTACAATATTCATCTTCTCTACTCCATAGGGTAATTGCACCAGACACTTTTGAAAATATACGGCGCATCTACTGCGTCGCACGGCAAAAAAGTGTCCTCAACGTATCAAAGATACGCCTGCGGTACTTTTTTGCCTAACTCCTTGTATCTACACCATCTATTTTCAAAAGGCTTACACTGCAGAACCGCCACGGATGGCGGTGGTTCCATGCAGCAGCGATGTTTTGTGCACGCACAAAACTCGCCTTCAACTGTTGTACATGGATGTACAACAGTTGAAGCTGGTTCAAATGGTCTCACAACCTATTTATTCTGCGATATGTATTTATTTATCTGATGTAATTACCCTTCTCATTAAAATAAATAAACTGCACAAAATTTTATTCAAAATTTTGTGCAGAAGGAAAGCAACCGCTTGAAACATTTTGGAGGCGGTTGCCCTGTTGCACACCTCTTATGTACACGCTTTTTAGCGGTATGATCCGAAAAAGCTTTCTAGGGAAAAGCCGTTGATGACGGTGTTTTTGCCGTAGTGGTGCAGGATGTTTGCCCTGCCTTCTTCCAGCTGTTCCGACCGAATGCCGAAGTTGATGGAACTGTCGGCTTCTACAAAGGCCGCGATGTGATCTGCTGCACGGATCAGTTTACCGTCAATCCCGCAGAACTGAGGCGCCGCGTATGTTGTATTCAACTCTTCGCTTGTTACGCAGCGGATTTCTCCGTTCAATGTAATGCGGTTTTCAAATTCATCTTGAATAAAGTACAGCACCTCTTCGCGGTAAAAGTCGTCCATCAACGGGAGCAATTCCTTTGCAACAATTTCATCTTCAATATGCTTAACCACTTCGGGCAGGCGATCGGTCGCTTGCTTTACCGGAGAAATAATATCGCGGGTAACCGCCTCCGGTAAGTCGTGGAACAGCGCTGCAAAAAAGTTCATCGAAAGACGATGCGGCGCCAGCTTGAGCGTGCGGCTCATTAAGAAAACCAGTGCGGCAACAAAGTACGAATGTCCGAGCACCGTTGTTGCCGGTACCCGCGGCGTTTGGTTCCAACGGGTTTGGAACCGCAGCTTTTCAATTTCGGTAATAAAATAGTACGGCTGCTGCCTCGTTGTCAAAAGCTGTACGCCCTTTAAGTCCATAAAATCGGCAATATCCGTCTCCAAACATTTGTCGATTTCAGTCAGCCGGAAAGGTTCGTTCACCATGCGGATCATATCGAGCTCGCGCATTGCCGAATATTTATGGGCCGCGCGCAGTACTCGAAAACTTATGTCCGTAGGATCAACCGGATCAAATAGGTAGGCGGCAAATTCATCAAGAAAAAGCGGGTCGGTAATAATTGTCTTATATTTATCAAGAACCCAGCAGTTCAGTTTTTTGTATTCTTCGGGATATTCCGAGCGGATAATGCGCTGTACCGGCGACTTCATATCGCAGAGCGCGATTCGGCGGAGCAGCTCAAAGAACGAATGATTAATGATAGTCAGCCAATTGACCGTCCTTCCGTTCTTTTCTTCATATTTGCCGATGATAAAGCTGAGGAACATTTTTTCTGCCGTCTTATCCATTTCGACGATATCGAAGGGGCGGACTAAATCATTCCATCGCTGAATGGAAAACGCTTCAAAAAGTTTGCATACGATTTCTTTACTGAACATTGTAATTTCCTGTTTCCGTTTTGCCGTTCTTATGCTTTTTTCCGCTTCTGTAAATCTTTTTCCATCTTCTCGGACCATATACCGATTTGCCGTTTTACTTCTTCCGCTGCGTTTCGCTCATTCAGCAAAATATGCATACGCCGCGCAGCTTCCAGATACTGAATAGCAATTCTGAAATCCTCTATACTGGCGGTTGCCGTTTCATATCGCGCACGGTATTGGTCGGCTGCCTGCAAGAGTAGCTTTTTTACCAACTTAAGATGGAACATCGTGCTTTCATAGTCCGGTGAACGTGGATCAAAGCCTGTTTCTGCAGTATCCTTTAAATCGAGGATGTTTTTCGCAATCGTTGCATATCGTCCTTGAATTTCTACAAACGACCACTTCCATTTGGTATTGCCGCTGTACGCGCGGATGACAAGGTCTATCACCAAGCCTAATTTTCGGATTAAATAAAACCGCTGTTTTTGAGGCACGTGTTGAATTTTGCGTACTTTTTCCTCATAGTCCGAAAAAGGTGCGTCGATAAAGTTTGAAACAATTTCTTCGAGATTGATAATAACCTTGTAAATGGCTTTTCGCGCTTCATTGAGCAGCGTTTCGTTTTTTCGATTCAAAAAGGAGACCGCTATTTGGTACATTCCCAAATAGAGCGTTACCACATATATCAGTTCATCGACGAGCATGATTTTTTTATACATACCACCTTGAGGATCGCTTGCGATAAGCTCTGCCATCGCTTTTTCCTGTTTGAGTATTTGGTCGATTTCCTCCTGATAGTAACGGAGTTGTTCTTCGTATATGTTTGTACCTTGTTGTGGATTATCCATATCGCGCTATCCTATACTTCCATACCTTGATAATAACTCTTTTGCATGAATACGTGAAGCGGCACTCACCTCATCGCCTGCCAACATCCGTGCAATTTCTTCAATGCGGGTGTCTCCCTCTATTGTTTTGGCAGATGTGCGGCTTGTATGTTCGGATTGTATCTTCAGTATCTTAATATGAGTATCGGCAGCGGCGGCAATAACTGCAAGGTGCGTAATACAGAGTATTTGCTTATTACCGGCCAATTCTTTCAGATGTTCTGCAACGGTGCGGGCTACCTCTCCGCCGATACCCGTATCTATTTCGTCAAACACCAGGGTATCCGCTTCATCGGCGGCAGTCAGGACGGTTTTCAGTGCCAGCATGACGCGCGAGAGTTCACCACCCGACGCTATTTTGTTGAGCGGTTTAACCGGTTCTCCCGGATTGGTGCTGATTAAAAATTCTACCGAGTCAAACCCGTAGAGACCGGCAGTCTGCTTGTTTCCGTTCGGTTCGGCTGCCGTAACCTGCACGGTAAATACCACCTTGGGCATACCGAGGCGGGTGAGGGTAGTTTGAATTTTTTGCTGAAGCTCCGCTGCGGCAGCTTTCCGCTTTTGAGACAGGGCGGTACCGGCTGCAAAAAGTTTTGCTTCAAGCTGAGGAACTTCTTTTGCCAGAGCGGTTTTATCCTGCTCGCTTTCGCCGAGGGAATCCAGCTCGGATTGTGCGGCCTCCCGATAGGCGAGGATATCCTTGATGGTTGCGCCGTATTTTTTCTTGAGTTTATTGATAAGGGAAAGCCGCTTTTGCACCTGTTCCAGCCGATTGGGGTCAAATACGAGTTTTGAAAGATAGGAGCTGAAAAATTCGCCGATATCCTGCATTTCATAGTAGGCATTTTCTATCCGCTCGGCATATTCGTGAACGGCGGGATCGATAGCGGTAACGCTGTCAGAGATATGCTGTAGTTTTTTAAGCTGCGGTACAATGCCTTGTTCCTGTGTGCACAGGTTTTGCAGCGTCTCGACCTGTTCATACAGTTTTTCATACTGGCAGAGTTTTGTTTCTTCCGCTTCAAGCGCCTCGTCTTCTTCCGGCTGTAAGCGGGCATTGTCGATTTCGTCGATGACGAATGCAAGATAGTCTACCCGCTCGGTACGCTCTTTTTCGGAATGCCCTATCGTTTCCAGTTTTGCTTTTATTTCGGCGAGGCGGGTATAAAGAAGACTGAATGCACGCACTTCATCGAGGATACTTGCATAGGAATCCAAGAAGCGGCGGTGTTCCGCTGTTTTAAAAAGAGATTGATGGTCGTGCTGACCGTGAATATCGACTAGAAAAGAGGTGAATGCTTCAAGCTCGGCGCGGGAAACTTGTGTGTCTTGAATCCAAATACCGCCGCGGCCGTTTTCTTTCAGTGTGCGCCGTAACAGTATCCGGTTATTTTCCGGTTCTATGCCACGCTCGTCAAGCCATGCGGCGGCTTCGGGATGGGTGTTCGCAAGGTAGAACGTACCGGACACCGCCGCTTCGGAAGCGCCCGTGCGGATAATATCCGTAGTAACCTTCCCGCCGAGCAAAAAACTGAGTGCTCCTATCAAAACGGATTTTCCCGCGCCGGTTTCTCCCGACAGTACATTCAAATGAGCGTTAAAATCGAGAGAAAGCTCGTCGATAAGCGCAATATTTTTTACCGAAATGGTTTCGAGCACATCAACCTCCGCGCCCCAGTGTTATTCCTGCAACGGACTTCCCGACCACGCTAATTTTGACCGGAGCGCCGTGTAAAACGCTTCCGGCGAACACCCGATGAGTTTTAGTCGGTGGCGTGACATTTTAATTTCAATTTTGTCGCCTTCGCAGAGCGGAAACAACTCCTGTCCGTCTATAGATACAATAACATCTTTTTGACGATTATGCAAAACCTCAATACGCATCGTACCGGAAGCAGGCAATACGACCGGCCGGTTTGACAGTGAAAATGCCGAGATAGGTGTAAGAACAAAGGCGGCAACCGTCGGATCCATAATCGGGCCGCCGGAGGCTGCCGAATATGCGGTAGAACCGGTCGGGCTTGACACGATAACGCCGTCCGCCCGATACACGCCGAAAGAGATACCGTTAAAGGATAGTGCGAGATTTATAAGCTTCGCAATGCCGCCGCCTGAAACAACAACATCGTTGAGCGCATCAAAGGAGCCGACACACTCGCCGTTACGATACACGGCGGTAGAAAGCATCAGCCGCTCGTGATGTTCCGCATTTCCTGCGAGGTATTCGCCGAGCGCTTGTTTCCAATGCGCCGGTTCAACGCCTGCAATAAACCCGAATTCACCGAGGTTAATGGGAAATACCGGTATTTTTTTCGGTGCACAGTACCGTGCTGCAAACAGCACCGTCCCGTCCCCGCCGAGGCAAACGGCAAAATCATACCGTTTTCGAATCGGCTTTGCAGGAGACAAGCCGTCATATTCATAGATGTCTGCTTGAATCCCGTTTTCTTGCAAAAACTCCGGAAGCTCCTGGGATATCTCCGCTGCGTGCGGTTTATAGGTTGTTAGGATGATAATGGCGTTCTTTTGCATACGTGTCCGTTACGGCAGTGTTCCTAATACCTTTGCAATCTTTGCAGCATTATTGAGACCGAGCCGGGGATAGAGGGGAAAAAGTACCGTCCGCAGCAAAAGCGAGGCCGCATTAATGCATGTATTTTCTTCTTTTAAAAAGTCCACAATGGAATTGGTAAAAGCGAGTTCTATCTCAATATCTTTGCGGTTAACGTATTGTTTTACATCTTTAAAGCCGCTTTCAAGTATTACCGGAAAGGAATAGACGGGGTTTTTTACTCTTTCAGCAAATACGAGCGGCTTATGCCTCGTTTGTAAAAGTGAGCGGAGATACAGCTCCCGCATTTCGTCGCGAAGCTGGAGGTTTTTTTCCATATTTTTAAGCTGTACAAAGGCGAGGGACGCATTAATGTCGGGCAAGAAATCGGTTATCGGAATAGTTTCCGCCATGTTCTTTAACACGGAAGCATTGCGCCGCTCTGCAGCAATGAGGATGCCTCCGCCGCCGCCCGTTAAAATATCCCGTTCTTCGAGTCCCAGTATCGCAAACGAACCGAACGTTCCTGCCCGCTTTTCCCCGTATAAGGCGCCGGCGCTTTGGGAAATGTCTTCGATAATCGGAATTGAAAGAGCTGTAAACGCTTCCATATCGGGGACGTTGCCGAGTGTTTCGTGTAGAACCAGCACTCTGCCGCCTTGCTTAATACCTTCTTCAACCGCTTCAGGTGTAACCAAACCGGTTAACGGATCGACATCCAAAACAATCGGTGTAAATCCGTTTCGTGCTACTTCGATATATTGCCACGAAGGGGCGAGCGCTGACAATAAGACGCCCGCTTTCTCAGGGAGGTCGAACATCTTGAGCGTATAAACCAATGCCATCGCCGGACTCCGTAAGGCAAGGACTCCTTCAGCCTCATAGAGTTCGCGTACTAATTTAATGAGTTTTTGATTCATCTCACCCGGGCCGATTTTTTCTTCGACCATACAGGTGAGTACGGCATCCATTTCAGAACGCCGAATAGTAGAGCTATAAACAGGTATCGGCATATTAGAATGTGGTAAGTTTTTGTAATTCTTTCGGATTAAACAATCTGCGGATATCCAATAGGATGAGATATCCAGAGTCTTGGCGGATAACTCCGTTAATATATTCGGTACCGATACCGGTAATCATCTGCGGCGGCGGCTGAACATCTTCTTGCCGTACCATAACAACACGTGCGATGCGGTCAATGACAATACCGATCTTATATTTTCCGATTTTAAGGATGATAAATCCTCCCAAATATTCATCGTCTCCGTCCAAATCCGCCTTTTTAAGGTGGAATCGTTTGTGCAAACTGATAATCGGTATAATTTCATTTCTCAAATGGAAAAAACCTTCGACGTAATATGGTGCATTCGGAATCTGCCGGACTTCTTGAACCTTTACTATCTCTTTTACATCCATTATATCGACACCGTAAAGCTCTTCACCGAGCTGAAAGGTAACCAATTGAAACTGCGCGTCAGTAATCGCCATATCTATCCTCCGCTAAAATTGATAACGCCGAACGTATTTCAAAGATACTATAATTTATAACTTTCTTCAAGCAGGCTATTATAGAGTGTAGGGTAAATGCACTATAGGCGTATACTGCATTTTTTTGTATACTACCAGTTACTATGAAATGGGCACTTGTGTTATCGGGAGGCGGAGCCGCTGGGCTTGCATACATCGGTTTTTTTAAGGCACTTGAAGAATTGAATCTTCCTAAGCCGGACTGTATTGTCGGCTGTTCGATGGGATCGATTATCGGCGGCTTATATGCAAGCGGAAAATCGGTACGGGAAATGGAAGCCGTTTTTGAAGAATCTTTCGATATTAACCGGTATGTCGGCGGCAGCGGCGTGCATATTCCGCTTTTAAAACACGCACTTAACCAGATTATTCACTACGGTACGTTGATTACCCGTATGCTTTCCGGCACGGGAGCCGATTCGGGAGAAAAAGCCCATAAATTCTTTATGGAACTCTCCGGCGGTAAATCTTTTAATGACTGTACCATTCCCTTTTTGTGCAATGCCTTCGACCTTTGCAGCGGAAAAGAGGTTGTACTCAATTCAGGACGGTTAGCGGATGCAATGAGGGCGAGTGCTTCGTATCCCGGTCTTTTTACACCCGTTAAGCGACAGAATGAAATGCTGATAGATGCGTGCGTGATAGATAATACTCCTGTTTGGATTGCCCGCGAACAGGGATATAAAAATATCCTTGCACTGACTTTCGGTGCTTTTGAACCGGTTACTACTTCCGAATTAGATAGTTCGGTCGCGGTACTGATGAGGACGCTTGCCTGTACTACCGCTCATATTGCACTGCAGCCGAATGAATACCCTACTGCGTTTATCAATTTGACAAGCGCCCGGTCATCCCGTGATTTTTCGGATCCTAAAAAACAGATTGAGTTCGGATATCATAAAACAATGGATAACAAACATTTACTGCAAGCCTTTTTTGCGGAAGGTATTAACGGTAAGATACAACGGGCGCTTTTAACCCGGAAAACAAAAAAAGAGTATAGCGTATGATTCCTGTTTTCCGCCGCTTGCGTGTCCTTGATTATCTGATCTTTGCCTCCGTTATCACTGTTTCTTTATGGACGGGCTTTTTCCTCTATACCGGAGAGAATCACGTACAGCGGCTGGTGATTGAAACGCCAAGCGGTAAATGGATATATCCGCTTACCGAAACGCGCACGGTGGTTGTACCCGGTGCAATCGGCAATACGATCATCCGGATAGAACATAATACCGCTTTTATTTCCGATTCTCCGTGTCCCAATAAGACCTGTGTGAATGCTGCGGCACTCAAAAAAGCAGGGGATTGGAATGCCTGTATGCCTAACAGAGTTTTCTTGCATATTGAAGGCGATACTTCCGAAGATATGATTCTGCCGCAGAACTAAAAATCGGTATTATTCCGAAAATTTAAAAAAAATATGCTTTAGTCTGCTTGATTCATTCACAGAAATCCTATATAGTCGCCGTGTAAGTTAAAAAGATATCCGTGTAACGGTCTTTTTCAGCAGCCGGCGGCTTAAATTACAATAAAGCCATTCGACATTTCTATTACAAATACGTTTTTATTATCAAAAGTTATACAATTGTTGGGGCATTGACGGGGAAACCGGCTAAGGGCATCGTTTGCCTTTTAGCAATTCCTATAGGGTAAAACGAAAGAACCGGACTTTAAAGACCGGAAAATATTTTTTGATGAGGTATAAATAATGAAGAAACTAATACTTTGCATAACAGCGGTGATAGCTATCGGAATGACAAGCTGTAATTCGCCGTTAGATCATAAGGGGTCATCGGAAACACCTGGTGTCCCATCTACTCCTCCGCAAAATCCGTATGAATTGGTTGAAGCGGATGTGTTTGAGGCGTTCTCTCTCTCAAAGGGACATATCACCGCTTCGGCAGCCGCCAAAAAGATTGAAAACGGCACTCCGGCAAGCGGTATTACGTTTACCGAAAGAAAAATGATTGCGTATGACGATGAAGCAGGAACATTTACCATAACAGTAAAGGGGACGAAAGACGGTAAAAACTTTTCCCAAAAGATTTCCGTAACCGGATTTACGCATCCGCTTGCAGAGAAATTTGTACAATCGGTTGCCAGTTGCGAGCTTAATTTGGACGACGCTATAGAACACAATTATTCGCTTGCAAAATATATTGAAGAAGTAAATAAGGATAAGAGCGGAAAAAAGCTCGTAAAAAAACTGTCGTTTATGCTGAGCGATTCCGTAACAACCATAGAACTTGGCGAACACGACAGCTATACACTGACGGCAAAGGCGAAAAAAGGCTCGCCGGATACGAAGATAGTGGTTCAGCCGAGTGTTATGTTCCGAAAACTCACCGAGGGCGGGACAGAAACACTTGTCAAGAATACGGTATTTTCGTTTACCCATTTAAATTCATCGCTGAAAAAAGACTATTTTGAAGCAAAGGATGTATTCAAGTATATTTTGGATAAAACTGCCGATAGCGCTATAAAAGCCGATCTGAAGGAATTTGCTTCGTCCTTTTATGCCGGTGCAAAAGCTACCGGACAAGCACCGGCAAATCTTTTTACTGAAGAATTTACAAATGCGGTTAAAAAATATGCCGATCTGTATCAGACTAAAGATATGAATAAGCAGCTCGCAATCGATAAAATTACGTACGGTATCGCTCAGCCTAAAAACGGCGGAATCGATGCCGATGACTACACAGGTACGGTGAAGATAAATCTTTGTATTGCAACAAGTGATCAGGTTACTGCTCAGAACAATATTTCGGCAATTAAAGAGATAAAAAAATCGGGGTTTGCAAAGATAACCAATGCGGATGAATTAAATAAACAAGTTTTTTTCGCGGTTGTCTCTAACCTAAATCCTTCAGATATCGATGTACAGACTTGGAAAAATAAAATTTTTACAGGCCGCCGTTTACTGAGTGTAAATAATAGTAATGGAACTGTTACCCCCAACCCCATTGCCAATCCTCTGCCCGGCGGTTCAGGTGAGCCTTTTCAGTTGTGCGTAAATGGAATGGGGAACCTAGCTTCTCAATTGGGATGCGGGCATTTTGGGGCTTCGCTGACTAAAAACGGAAAATCAATTTTTATAGAAAATATAGTTTTGGACAAAAAACAGAATGAAACGGATCTTAAAATAACGGTACAGTTAAAGGGTTTCACTGATTTTTTGACAATAGTAACTAACCCGGGGCAGGCATATAGATAAGATTCACCCGTTTGTCCGCACAGGCGCAAACTTGTCCATTGAACCTGTTTGGAAGCGCAGTTATCGAACAGGTCGATTATACGAGGAGAGCTTATGAAAAAGATACTATTGACTATAGCAGCGGTGATAACGCTTGCTGCATTTTTTGCAGGATGTAAAGTTCCCAATACTCCCTCCAAGGAGCCGCAGCCGTTACCCCCGTCTTCCCCACAGGAGGAGGGCGGAAGCGGCGGCAGTTCGACACCTACACAAATAATGATAACAGTTGCGGGAGATGAACACGTTACGCTTAAAGCGGAAAAAACATTTACAGCAGATAAAGGAAAAACCTGGCACCAATTACAAGCATTGGCGGAAGATAAGATAGACCACTACAACGAACATTACGGACTCGACAAATGGAAACTTACCAATGCTGCCGGTCATGATTTAATTGCTGACTATGTTTTTAATGCAAATACAACCGTTTTTGTTGTAACAAAACAGATCACAACGCCGCTGCCCTCTAAGATTATGATAACAGTTGAGGGAGACGCAGGGGTTATATTAAAAGCCGATCCTACATTTGAAGTGGCTCCGGGCAAGCACTGGGATGAAATCGAAGCGCTTGCAAAAACGAAAATACAAAAATATAAGTCTCATTATGAGCTTAAAAACTGGCGTCTTAGCAATGCTTCAGGGCAGGTTTTGGATGACAGCTATATAACTTCGTTTAATGCCAATACTACCGTCTTTATAGAAACAAAACCGGTAGATATACAGCTTACCATTAAAGGAGAGCATGTTGATATCACTTCTCCTGCCGAAATGTATGTACCTAAGGGCACAAAATGGAGCGAAATAAAAACCAGAGTTATGGATAAAGTTAGTCAAAAACCCGGTTTTGTCATACTTGCATGGAAAAAAGGCAGTAAAACCGGTATCGAATTTTACGATAACTTTCAATTTAGAGGCAAAACAACGATATACGTCGAAACAAGACCGACAGATGTTACCATCACGATAAAAGGAGATGGTCATGTGCAGCTCGGTGCGTCGCCTACAATCACAAAGCCATATGGCGTAAAATGGAGAGAAATAAAAGACGAAGCAAAAACTAAGATAACCTGTACCCCAGGCTATGTGTTTGCCACATGGAAAAAAGGCAGCACAACCGGAAAAGAGCTGTTTGACATTGATGATTTTGAAGAAGACACCGACATATATGCGATAACACAACAAGTTCCCGTTCCCGACGGTGTAAAGGTAACGCCTCCTACAGGCGGTATTACCGGACATGCCGTTTCGTATACCTTGCCAACTGCCGACGCTTCATGGAAAGGCGTATTTATCAATGGACGCACAGTCAATTTAAATGCCTATACTATAGGTAAATACGAAGTTAGTGTGCAAATATGGAATGAAGTGTGCGAATGGGCTCAAAGGAACGGTTATTTGTTTGAATTTGACCCTAAAAACGACGATACTCCTACCCAAGCTAATCAGCCGATGGCAAACATAAGCTGGACCGACTGCATAGCGTGGTGTAATGCATATACCGAGATGAAATTCGGAAACACGGAACAGTGCGTATACCGCGACGGATCGCCATCGGGGAAGGTCATAAAACAGGCTTTCCATGGTGATAAAGCATATTGCGATTTTTCTAAAAAAGGATTCCGTTTGCCGACGGAAGCCGAGTGGGAGTACGCTGCCCGCTGGCAGGGTAACGACAGCACCAATGCCGAACAATACGGTACTGTTTATTTAACCAATTTGAATTCGGCAAGCGGTGCAACAAAGCCTGTTGGCTTTGAAGGTATGGCAATGCCGTCCGGTGAAAGTTATGAAACCTTATGCGCAGAAACCACCCGTGTTGCAGTTTTCAATAAATGGTGGAACGGCACGGAATTTGCATCACAAAGTCCCTCCGTACCTGGTAGAGCAAATGTCGGAGACAAAACAGCCAACAAATTGGGACTGCACAATATGAGTGGCAATGTTGCAGAATGGTGCTGGGATTTATATACAACCATAAATGCAAGTACAAATGCCTATCCTACCGGTCCTTTTCCGGACTATGAGACGCAACGGGTAGTACGCGGCGGCAACTGGTCTGAAAGTACCGGACAAGCTGTATACGATTGCATGACCGGCAAGCGAAAATCAAAAGGTTCCAGTGGAGCTGATCCTATCAGAGGCTTCCGCTTAGTCTGGCAAGAGTAGCCGGTAGTCATTTCCCAACGCGGACAGTTTGTTCGTGTTGCAGGGACTCCGCATGTTTTTATTCGTGCGGAATCCCTGTTAGCCTCTATATGCTCTACTTTACATAAAAAAAGAAATTCTATATGCTTCCACTCTGGTTTAAGGCAGTGAGGTATCAGGGCAACCGTATCGGAGATATTTCAAGCGGTTGCATTCCTTATTGTGCGAAATTTTTCTAAAATTTCGCACAGTTTATTTTAGAAGAAGGGTAATCACATCAGGTATATACATAAAAATCGCAGAATAATATAGGCTGGGCGACCATTTGAGCCGTGAAGCGGCGAAACTCTGGTTGAACGGCCTATATTATTCTGCGGGGTTGTAAAAAGAGTCTGATGAGATTACCCTGAGTGAGGCATAGTGTGAAAAGATCTCAAACGTTTATTCCCACATTACGGGAAACACCTGCGGAAGCAGTCGTTGTCAGTCATCAATTATTATTACGCGCCGGAATGATCCGTAGATTGGGGAACGGGCTGTTTAATTATCTGCCGCTCGGTTTACGCGTGTTCAGAAAGGTTGAAAATATCGTACGGGAGGAAATCGACGCTACCGGATGTTTGGAGTGTAAAGCTTCGGTTGTTGCTCCGGGCGAGATTTGGCAAGAGTCCAAGCGCTGGTACACGATGGGAGACGGGCTTTTAAGGATGAAAAACCGCCTCGGTCAAGATCTCGTTGTCAGCCCGACAAACGAAGAATCGTTTACCGCCCTGATGCGGTACGAGCTCGGTTCGTACAAGGATTATCCGCTTTCCGTATATCATATTAATACAAAATACCGGGATGAAATTCGTCCGCGCTACGGGTTAATGCGCGCCCGTGAATTTACGATGAAGGATGCGTATTCCTTTCATACAAACGCTGACTGTCTTGATAAAACCTACCGTGCATTCGGCGAAGCATACGAAAAGATATTCCGCCGTTTTGGCTTAAGCATTATACGGGTTCGGGCGGACTCCGGTTCTATGGGAGGCAGCGGCTCCGAGGAATTCATGATTGAATCTGCCATCGGGGACGACACGCTCATCCTCTGCCCGCAATGTCGCTATTCTGCAAACGAAGAAAAGGCTGCCTGTGCACCCGATCCCTACACCGAACTTCCCGAAACAGCGGAAAAATGCACGAAGCTGCCGACACCCGATGCCCGCACAATAGAAGAATTAGTTGCGTTTTTGCACACTTCGCCGAAAGCATTCATCAAAACCTTAATCTATCGTGTAAAGGATTCCGAGGTTATCGACGCGGAGTTTGTTGCAGTGTGTATCCGCGGTGATTTGGAAGTAAACGAAGCAAAATTAACGGCAGTACTCAAGGCCGCGGAAGTTGAACTTGCCTCTAATGCGGATGTTGAAGATATTACGGGTACCGTAGTCGGATTTGCCGGTCCTGTCGGCTTAACCAAGGCTCCCGTATTGGCTGACGAAAGTGTCATGCTGATGCATGATGCCGTTGCGGGTGCGTTGGAAAAAGATATGCACTATGTTCATGTTGAACCGAAACGGGATTTTACTCCCGCGATGGTGTGCGATGTCCGTGTCGTAAAGGCAGGCGATCTTTGCCCCTTGTGCAAAACACCGTTTTACAGCAAAAAAGGCAATGAGCTTGGACATATCTTCAAACTCGGTACAAAATACACTGAAAGTATGAATATGACTTACCTTGACGAAAGCGGTCAACAGCAGTACCCTTTAATGGGGTGCTACGGTATCGGTATCGACCGTGCTCTGGCATCGATTATCGAAGAGCATCACGATGATAACGGAATTATCTGGCCGATGAGTGTTGCCCCGTATCATGTCGGTATTGTACCGATACAATATGAAGGAACCATGAAGGCTGTTGCTGACCGGCTGCACGATGAACTCACAGCTCGCGGTATTGAGGTATTGCTGGATGACCGTGTAGAACGTCCGGGGGTCAAGTTCAAGGATATGGATCTTATCGGCTTGCCTATCCGGCTTGTTATCAGCGATAAGAAACTGCCTGATATTGAATTTAAGTTCCGTTCGGATAAAGAGTCGATGAATATGCCGCTTGAGGGTGTTATCGATTATGTTGTGCAACGCGTTCAGCGCGAATTAAAGTAGGTATGGGGTTGTCTCTCTGATCTAAACGAATTGGGGTGTCAGAGAGTACTGCATTATAGTAGTCATAAAACTTTAAGGAGGGTTGTGTTATGAAAAAGAAGATTTTATGTATGTTGATCGGTTTAACACTTATGGCGCCGCTCGTGTTTTCCGATGGAGTCGATTTTTCGGCACAAGTGAGTCCTGTCGGATTTATGAATTTCAACGTGTGGACAAAGTATGATAAAGATACCATTAACAATGCATCTGCACAGATAAAAGAAATATTCAACGACTATAATAAGTTCTTTCACGACGGCTATAATATGTATACCTTAGGAGCGGATCTTAGAATAAGCGGTGCGTATCTTACCCTGAATGTGGGACTTCCCCGTAAAATTAGTATCGATGATATAAAAAATTTCGGGGGAACATTAAAGAACAATTCGTTTATTTTTAACGGACAGCTTGGCTATGGGGGAACTTTCTTTAAAGATTCTCCCATCAATTTGTTTGTTGGGGGCGGTGTAGGATTTGACCTCATCAGAACAACGAGAGATATTCCGGCTGGCACATTACTTTTGGCTAACTGGACAGAAGACCGTCTCATTGGTTTATTGGGACTCGGCCTTAATGTCGGGGTAAGTTTTTACTTTCTGCCTCATGTAGGTATTTTTGCAGGCGTTACGGATAATCTTTCGTTCGTACAGGTGTCTAACCAGCAATATTATACAAATGCCGGCCTCTCTGTTTACTTCAAGGATGGCGCGAAGGATATTAAAAAGATGACATCGGGGCTTTTGGCAAACAATTTTACCGCACGGTTAGGGATTGCTTTTAAGCTGTAGAGACTCCTTGGGCAATATCTTTGTTGCATTGTGTTTGTGCGCTTAATTCGAATTTCTTGTCCTGCTTGTCTTTTTATTCTTCCTTTCGTATACTGTTGTGAATGGAACCGATTATTCTTGCATCAAAGTCACCCCAGCGGCAGGACATCCTTAAGCGTTTAAACATTCCGTTTATCAGTATCCCGTCGGAGGCCGATGAATCCATCGCCTCCGATCTTCCTCCCGAAAAAGCAGTAGAACAGATCGCATTGCGGAAGGCTGAAGCAGTGCTCCGTTCGCCGCTAAAAATCAATACACCGTGGATTATATCTGCCGATACACTTATCTTTTCTAATGGTACGCACATGGGTAAACCTGCCGATATTGATGATGCCCGTAAGATGCTGCAATCGTATTCAAATACGGCGCATAAGGTTATAACGGCGATTTGTTGCTATGACGAAAAATTACAGCACATTTCAACCCGAATCAGTAGTTCTCACGTATTTTTTAAGACATTATCAGAGGCTGAAATCGATTGGTACCTGAGTACCGGGGAATGGCAGGGGGCTGCAGGAGGATACCGTATACAAGGAACCGCAGCTTGTTTTATTACAAAAATAGAGGGTTCATACAGCGGAATTGTAGGCTTGCCTATTTATGAATTATATGATATTTTGACCGAACACGGCTACAGTTTTACCTAAGAACAGCAGCCGTGCAAATATCCTAAAATGCAGAGGAAAATTTCTAAAATCTCACTACGTTTTCAGAAACGCCTTGAATGCATTTTTAGAGAAATAGAGAAGGATGGGCTTAAAAAGCTCGTGAAGGAGTAACCATGGCAGTAGTAACCATGAAAAACCTGCTTGAATCCGGTGTTCATTTCGGACATCAGGTAAAGCGCTGGGATCCGCGAATGAAAAAATACATTTTTGCGGAGCGGAACGGTATCCACATTATTGATTTGCAGAAAACTATCACTGCAATCCGTGAGGCGTATGACGCGGTACGGAAGACAACCGCAGCAGGAAAATCCGTCTTATTCGTTGGAACTAAAAAACAAGTACAGCAAACCATTGCAAAAGAAGCTGAACGCTGCGGTATGTTCTATGTTAATAACCGCTGGCTCGGGGGAATGCTGACAAACTTTTCTACCATCAAAAAAAGCCTCGCTCGTCTTAAGAAAATTGAAAAAATGGAAAACGACGGCACTTTTGACAGCCTGACTAAAAAAGAAGTCGCCGTGCTGCAGAAAGAAAAAGCCAAGCTCGAAAAGAACCTCGGCGGTATCAAAGAGATGAAAGATCTCCCGGGCATTATCTTTATCATCGATACACGGAAAGAAACTATCGCAATCAGCGAAGCCCGCCGCATGGGAATCCCGATTGTCGCAGTAGTTGACACAAACTGTAACCCCGAAGGTATCGACTATCCGATTCCGGGTAACGATGATGCTATCCGTTCGATTTCTTTGTTCACTCAGATTATTGCCAATGCCGTTATCGAAGCTGATAACGAAAGCGGTCTCAAGATTATCGAAAATCTGCAAGACGGAGAGGAAGGATTCAGTGATTCCAATATCGATCCGTATCAAGATCGTGAAGATGAAGAGATTACCGATTATTCCAACTACACCCCTTCAGAAAAGAACGATCATGAAGAAGATTCGGATGATGGAAGCAGTTCTTTAATTGATGAAGATGAACTGTACGGCGACCGCTAAAAAACGTATAACCTGCCGCTGAAAGATGTGCATACTTTCGGCGGCATCTTACTATGCACAAAGATTTAAGGAGAAAACAGTTATGGAAATAAAAGCATCTGACGTAAAGGCGCTGCGCGAAAAAACCGGCGCCGGTATGATGGAATGTAAAAAAGCTCTGCAGGAATGTAACGGTGATGCAAAAGAGGCTGAGAAATTCTTAAAAGAAAAAGGTCTTGCTGCTGTTGAAAAGCGTGCAAGCCGCGCGACCAGCGAAGGTATCATCGTCGTTAAAACCGCCGATTCTAAAGCAGTGATGGCGGAATTAACCTGTGAGACCGACTTTGTCGCAAAAAATGCCGATTTTATCGCAGTCGGCGATAAAATTGCAGAAACAGCCCTCGCAAAAGGCTATACCGATGTTCAACAAGAATTGAGCGATATGGTACTCGACCTTGCCACACGCGTACGCGAAAATATGGGCTTACGGCGCTTAACTGCCGTACAAGCAGGCAGCGATGAATACATTGCGCATTATGTCCACTCCGACAAAAAGACCGGCGTTATCGTCATGTTAAAATCCGATAAGACCGACGTATTTGCCGACAAAGTATTTCAGGAATTTGCGTATGACTGCTGCCTCCATGCAGCGGCATTTACCCCGCTCTATGTAAAGAAAGAAGATGTCGATGCTGCCTATATCGACGAGCAACTCGAAGTATTCCGCGGACAGGTTGCCGAATTACAGAAGCCTGACAATGTAAAAGAAGGAATCGTAAAAGGAAAGCTGAATAAGCATTTAGCCGAGATATGCTTCCTTGAACAAGCCTTTGTTAAGGATGATAAGCTTTCCGTGACGGCAAAAATGAAGGAAGTCGGAAAGCAGCTCGGTGCGAATATCAGTCTTTCAAAGCTTGTATTGTGGCAGCTTGGCCAATAGAGGGCGGATATGAGCGATATTCATAGTGTCTATGAAGAAAAAATGAAGAAGTCGATTGCGGCGTTAAAAGACGATTTTAACGCCCTTCGGACAGGCCGCGCCTCTGCTTCTTTGTTCGACAAGATACGGGTGGACTGCTACGGGGAATCGACACCGCTCAATCAAGTTGCGGGTATCTCCATTCCCGAAGCGCGCTTGGTTGTTATTCAGCCGTGGGATAAATCGTTGTTGGGAGAAATCGAAAAAGCCATCCTGAAATCGGAACTTTCGTTAAACCCTGCCAATGACGGTAAACTTATCCGCATTGCGATTCCGCCGCTTACCGAAGAACGCCGGAAAGAGCTTGCAAAACAAGCGAAAAACTTTGCCGAACAATGTCGTGTAGCGATTCGCAATATTCGGCGTGACGGTATTGATGAGGCAAAGAAGCAGCAAAAAGACGGTTTGTTGAGCGAGGATGCCTTAAAAGCAGCCGAAGAAAAATTCCAAAAAGCAACGGATGCTCATATCAACGATATTAATAAGCTCCTTGCAGAAAAAGAAAAAGAAATTATGGAAGGTTAATGATAGTGCAGCATATTGCCGTCATTATGGACGGCAACGGGCGATGGGCTCAGCAGCGGGGGTTAGCTCGTACAAAAGGACATCGAGAAGGATTGGAAGCAGCAAAGCGGATTGTCAAAGCTGTTGCCGATTTGCATATACCATACATTACTCTGTATGTGTTTTCGACGGAAAATTGGAAACGCACGGAGGAAGAAGTCGGTTTTTTGATGGGGCTCATTCAACAACATCTCCGTGCGGAGCTCGCCTTTTATGCTGCAAATAATATTAAAGTGAGACATATCGGTGATGCAGCGGCGCTGCCGCGTGCAATTCAAACAGAGATTACCGATATAGTGAAAAAAACGGAACACTACACGGGAACAACGATGCAGCTTGCCATCAACTACGGTGGTAAAGATGAAATTATCCGTGCAATAAAAAAACTGAGCATTGGAGAGCTTGAAACCCTTACGGAAGATTCCTTTGAACAGTTGCTCGACACAGCCGGTGTTCCCCCTGTAGATCTTGTTATTCGTACCGGCGGAGAAAAGCGTTTAAGTAATTTCTTATTATGGCAAACCGCGTATGCCGAATTTTACGGTACGGATGTTTTGTGGCCGGATTTTACGCCTGCCCATCTGATGGAAGCATTGGACGCTTACAGTAAACGTACACGGCGCTTCGGAAGGATCGTATGAAAAAGATTATTGAACGGATAATAATGTTTGTCGTCGGCTTGCCTCTTGTAATCAGTTCGGTATATTTTTTGCCGTATCAACATTTTTTGGTGTTGCATCTCGAAATATTTATTGCTACGGCGCTTTCGATCATAGAAATCCGTACTATGTTTTCCCGAAAAATTGCCGTATACTCGATACCGATTGTTTTATTTGCCGGTATGCTTATTCCCGCGGCTGCATATTTTTTTATACTTGGGCTTTTATCCCGCGTTGGGATGGTTTTGGTTGGTATCGGCGCTCTTTATTTTATATTTTTTGTTGAAACTTTTTATTCTTTTTCAAAACCGTTTGAAAAAAGTATTCAGCGTGTGTGTTCTGCCGTATTTATTGTTTTTTATCCCGGAATTTTGGTCATGTTTCTATCAGCTATGACACGCTGGCCGGACGCTTCTAATATTATCGCAATGTTTTTACTGATGGTTTTTTCCTGTGATTCGCTTGCGTGGCTCTTTGGTATGTTGTTTGGGAAGGGAAACCGTGGCTTTGTACCGGCAAGTCCGAATAAAAGCATCGTAGGTTTTATCGGCGGGGCTGCCGCTGCAACTGCGGTCGGCTTTCTTGCCTTTAAGCTGTTCCCTGCTAACTTTGGGAAGAGTCTCAGCGGCTCTTTGTTAACGGGGTTTTGTACCGGTTTGGCAGCTATAATCGGGGATCTTATCGAATCTATTTTTAAGCGTTCTGCTGAGGTAAAAGATTCCGGAGCGCTCATACTCGGACGTGGCGGAATCCTCGACAGTGTTGATTCTATTTTACTTGCTACGCCGGTATTCTATCTTTGCTATCGATTTTTCATTGGGGTATAAAAGCATCTTTAAAAGTTCGGCATCTCGGAAAATGAACCATCTGTTTTTAGATGCCTCATGATATAGGGCAAAATAATGAAAAAAATAATCGTGCTCGGAGCGAGCGGAACAATCGGACAAAATACTATCGATATTATACGCCGGTTTTCAGACCGTTTTGAACTTGCCGGTGTTTCCGTGCACACCAAGACCGATGTATTGGATGCCTTACGTGCCGAATTTCATTTCAACGATTTTACAGTAACGGATTCTGCCGTTAGTATTTGGTATGATGCAAAGCATCGCAGTCTTGAACGGTTTCTCACCGAAACTCACGCCGATATTGTGGTGAACGGCATCGCGGGCGCAGCAGGGTTACAGGCGTCTCTCATTGCGGTTAAGACACACCGGACACTCGCTCTTGCGAATAAAGAAAGTATTGTGATGGCGGGGCATCTTTTGCAACAAGAAGCCGAAAAGTATCATTCACTCATTATACCGGTAGATTCCGAACATTCAGCCATTTACAGTTTAATACAAGCACACGGGCGGGAGGCTATTGAACGCTTGATTATTACCGCTTCCGGCGGTCCGTTTAGGACATGGACGAAGGAGCGTATTCAAGAGGCGACATTACAGGATGCGCTGAAGCATCCGACATGGACGATGGGCGCTAAGATTACCATCGATTCCGCTTCGCTTGCCAATAAGGCTTTGGAAGTAATCGAAGCGGTGCATCTTTTTGATATTCCTGCCGACCGTATTACCGTTGTGGTGCATCCGTCGAGTATTGTACATTCGATGGTGCAGCTTACCGGCGGTGAAATCTATGCACAGCTTTCTCCGCCCGATATGCGCAATCCTATTTTTGCTGCGCTCAGCTATCCTGAAGAGCCGCCGCCTTATCTTGCACCGCTCGATTTTACCAAGCCTGTAGATCTGCACTTTGAACCGCCGCGGACGGAGGATTTTCCGATGCTATCGCTCGGGTTTACCGCCGCCCGTAAAAAGGCAGGATATCCGATAGCATTCAATGCCGCCAATGAACAGGCGGTCGCGGCGTTCTTGGACGGTAAGCTGCGTTTCGTTCAGCTTGCGGAGATTACCGCACAGGTGATGCAGGAAGATTGGAGCGCCGCGCCGAAGGATATAACGGATGTTATGCGCATCGACGAATCCGCCCGCCGCCGCGCAGACTCCTTGATACAGTTTATTTTAGAAGAGAAGGGAAAACGAATCAGATAAATAAATAAGAATCGCAGAATAAGTGAGTTTATGTCTGGTAAAACAAACTTTTTCGTTAGCCTTTTGAAAATAGTGGTACTGGATACAAGGCGCGAACAAAAATAAAGCGCAGGTGTACTTGTTGTACGTTGAGCATTTATTTTTGTGTAGCAACGAAGTAGACGGTATGCATATTTTCAAAAGGGAAGGTTGAACAACCCTATTTATGCTGCGGGGTGTAAAAAAAATAACCTGATGCGGTTACCCTGCAAAGGACTATATAGATGTTAAAATTTTTGATCGGATTGCCGGTGCTCGGCATTGTCGTATTTATCCATGAGCTGGGGCACTTCATCGCTGCTAAGCTCTGTGGAGTGTCGGTAGAAAGCTTTTCCATCGGCTGGGGGCCGGTACTGCTGCATAAAAAGTTCGGTGCGACCGACTACCGGCTGTCGGCGATTCCCCTCGGCGGCTATTGCGGCATGAAGGGCGAACACGCGTTTAGAGAGGCATACGAAAAAAAACTGCCCAGTGTTCCCAAGGAAGAGGGGAGCCTTTTTGCCGCGCACCCTTTTAAGCGGATACTGATAGCGTTTGCGGGACCCTTTGCCAACCTCTTGCTTGCCGCCGCCGCACTTGCTATGATAAGCGGACTCGGCAGGACATACTACACCACTGATAACCGTATCGTGCCGGTGTACCGCCTCGATTCGAGCGACCAATCGCCTGCGCGGACAGCCGGTCTACAGATAGGCGATCGTATTCTCAAAATCAACGATCAAAAGATAGCGAACTTCGCTGATATTCAGCAGATTATCGCGCTTCATCCCGAAGAATCGCTCACAATGCTTATTGAACGGGGCGGCGAACAGCTCAGTATGACTATACGCCCTGATTTGAATAAAAAGACCGGTGCGGGGCAGGTCGGTATTTACCGTTATGTGCCGCTCGAAGTTGCATCTGTACGGAAAGATTCCGCTGCCGATTTAGCAGGAGTAAAAGCAGGCGACCGTATCACCGGCATTGACGGGACGGCGCTCGATAATCAGATGGCGCTGATATACTTTTTCCGCGACTATACGCAAAAGACCGCGCTTTTTGAGCTTATCCGCAACGGAGAGCGGATTGAGCTGCCGGTAAACCTTGTCCGCACGGAAAACGGCAGTGTCGATCTCGGTTTGAATTGGACCTATATCACCGTAACCGAGAAAGGAACCGATTTTATTACCAGTTTGCGCCAAGGGATAGTGCAAACAGGAGGGCTGATGGCTGTTACGCTGAAAAGCCTCGGGCTTTTGTTTAAAGGGGTGAGTATGACCGAAGCGGTTGCGGGGCCGGTACGAATCAGTTCGATGATCGGCGGTCTTGCAGCAGACGGCTTTAGTGAGAATGTACGGGCGGGCTTTGTGAATATCGCTGAAATTGTTGCGGTAATATGCGTGTCTCTTTTTTTAATGAACCTTTTGCCCATTCCCATTCTAGACGGCGGATTGATCTTTACTGCCTTTGTCGAATGTATCGTCCGCCGGCAAATACCTCCTCGCATTTTATATTACCTACAGTTTGTAGGAGTCGCCTTTATCGCGGTACTTTTTTTCTTTGCGCTCTGGGCGGATATCTTATATATTATGAAATAAGGAAAAAACTATGCAAAAAATTACCTGTAAGTGTGACTGTTCGTTTGATGTGGAATATGAAAAAACAATTGATCTTGATGCCCGTCCCGCAATCAAAGAAGATATAAAGAAAGGCTCTTTTTTGTCTTTTATATGTCCGTCCTGCCATTCAAAAGTCAACATCGAGCTTGAAACGGAATTTGTGTGGAAATCGAAAAAAATAACGCTATTGTTTGTACCCGAAAAGAAGCGTATGGAATGTCTTGCTTTTTGTGCAGGTGCGGTTCGAATTGATGCGGAAAATAATAAAAAATTAAAGACTGAATTTCTGAAGAAAGGACAAACGCCCGTTATCGGTTATCCTGAACTTGCGGATCGGATTGCCGTACTTGATTCCGGCTTGGATCCGGAAATTGTGGAAGCGGTAAAATTCTTTTTGCTGGATAACGGAAAGAATATTAAGGGTAAGCAAATTCAAATCCTGTTTGAAAAACTCCACGATGATACTATTGAATTTCATGTGCATGGCTTACGGGAAAAAGAAGTTGCAGTAATGCGTATTCCTCTGAATCTTTACCGTTCGATTGAAGCGGATCGTAAAGCGAAAAAGCACAAAGAGGTATTTCAAGCCTTATGGCTCGGTCCTTATCTTTCCTATAAGAATATTCATGCTGAAGGAGATGATCATGATACGGCAATTTAAACGATTTTCGTTTTTGTTCCTGTTTATATGTTTCCTTGCAAGTGCAGCAGCTCAGACAACCGGCAATATCGTGACATCTCCAGGAGACTCCGAATCTGCGGTTTTTGAAATCGGACAAACTGCTCCCGATGAACAATCGAAACCTGATCCCTTAGAATCGGATGATACTGCATCTCCTACCGATAAAAACACTTCTGATACCGAAGATTCTCATAACCCTGAGTCAGAGGCTGAATCCGATTCTGATGAAAACATCCCTAATACGCAAAAAAACGGAGTACGGGGGCAAGACCCTTCTTTAAAAAACAGTTTGGAACGGGCACGCATTGCTCATCGATTTGAGGGGGGCGTAACTGCTATTGCCGATTCTTCTGTGACGCGTTCTTTTTTTGCTGCAGGAAAAGACGGTTTTATCACTCGATTTCCGTATGGAACGATGAAGCCCGAAACGTGGCAGGTTTCGGCTATGCCGGTCAAGTGCATAGCTGCACATCCTAAAAAAGCGATGGTTGCCGTCTATGAAACAGACGGTTTCAGCATTCATAAAATTTCTCTGTGGGATTGGCAAACAAAAAAACAGCTGTATGCAAAACGTTTTGCCAGCTCAGTCCTCTCCCTATCGTGGTCGGCGCAAGGGACATATTTGTTTATCGGAACTGCCTCGACGGAAGGTATTACGGTTCTTGATATCAACGGAAATGTAAAAAAAGTGTATCCGCGTCCGCCGGGAATTGTGCTGCTTGCAGCAACGGGGCCGAGTGAAAAAAGCATTGTAACGTATGGGGAAACCGGCAGGCTTGTGTATGCCGATATTGCGAAAAAATCTATTCTTACCCAATACGAGACAGAGGATCGGTTGGAAAGTCCTGAGCTTATTAAGAATTACACGCAGATTATCGGCTATAAAAACGGGAATGTCGTAGTTGTGAAAGCTGCTTCAGGTGAGGTACTGGAAAACTATCCTGCGCATTCGGCGTTGTTTGCAGGGAAAATTACGGATAGCTTACCGGTGTGGATTGAAAAAGGCGATACGCGGCAAACATGGCATTTATCTCAGGGGAATAAGAAATCTCCTGCTTTTAGCCTTCCGTATCCGGCCGCTATTACAGCTGCCAGGCATGTTGACTCGACGGTTGTTATCGGAACCGATGACGGTAGACTATACCGGTTAAAGCAGAATAGTGATGCGGCAATTTCGCTGACGGAGTTGAATATCGACACTTCAATTCAAGTGAGCGATATATGCACAAAGGATTCCAAAATCTATATGCTGAGCGGTTCGACGCTCTATGCCGCTGCTTCTCCGACGGATAAGCCGGAGCCTGTCATCCAATCCGTTTCGGGAGAACGGTGTACGGTATACGGCAACGGGTTTTTATTTTGGTCTGCAGAAAAAAATGTGCCGCTATATTATGCAGAAGAAGGTCAAATACCTGCTATTCTCTACCGCCCGCGGGAACGGCTGAATTCGGTTTCGGTGTATAAAGATACTATCGCGGCGGTGCGGGCATTTAGCGGGCTTGTCTTACTGGATGGTAAAAGCGGTGCGCAGTTATTTACGTATCAAGCTGCCGGATTGCAAGATGCCGTACAGGTTGACGATACCTATGTGCTTATCACTAAAAGTACCGGCGGTATTATCCGCCAGCCGCTCCTTCTTATCGATATTAGGACAGGGGAAACCATTCCGCTTAATATGGACGGAGACATTGCGTTTTCTGCACAGGCAAATAATAAAGTAAAAAATACGTTTTCCTGTTTTCGGTTAAAAACAGAGAAGGCGGCTCAGACCGATTTAATGACCATGAAGATCGATACGGTACATCCCGCCCGCAGCAGTTTTACCGCGGCACTGTCATACGGGGATGAAAACTTACACGCTTCACTCTACGATGACGGATACGCAGTGCTGACCAACCTCGGGAAAAATCAGCTGAGTTATTATGATAAAAGGCGGCGAACGATTCGGCAGCTTCCGCGGGATTACGCCCTTCCTCGTAAAGCGTTGATGACGGATACATACATTGTCAGTGTAAACTATGACGGTTCCCTTTCATGGTTCAACCGCCGGACGATGCAGCTGTTGCAGCATAAAACGCTGAGTGAGGATTGAGGTTAAGAAAGTTGCCCTCTTAACAATTTGCAAACGGCAATCTATACTATCAGTAATGAAAGAATCGAAAAAAAAGCACGATACTTATACTGAAATTCTCAAAAATGCAGAAATAGAGTTTTTACAAAAAGGCTTTGAAAAAGCATCAATGCGTTCCATCGCAGCAATGACGGGAATAACGGCAGGTGCTTTGTACAAACACTTTCCGTCAAAGGCTGCAATTTTTGAAGCGCTCGTGCAGCCGCTCATTGCACAAACGTTAAGTATCGGCACCGATTTTTCCGAAACCGTAGTCGAGCTATTCAAAACAGAAAATGGGGCAGCGATAAAAGAAGTTATACGCACATCGATATGGAATTTGTATAATCTTGTTTATAGCCGCTTTGATGAATTTAAACTGCTGTTTAACCGTGCGACAGGAACAAAATACGAAAATATCCGCCATGAATTTGTAATGGCGGATGTTACAGCATGTAAAAAAGTTATTGATGATTTTAAAAAACATGGAATCAATATCCGGCCTTTAAGCGACGATCAGCTTCATTTGATTTACAGTACTGCCTTAACGCCGTTTTTTGAAATTATCACCCATGAGTATTCTTACGAAAAAGCTCAAGGATTTATCGATATATTAACTGATGTCATGTATTTCTGCTGGAATAAAATTATGCAGCCGGAAATATGATCAAGGTAATGGCCTCAGATTGTTTTAACGGATCCGAAGAATAACTAAATCGCAAATTCAATCATACCTATTGACAATTCCTAGGGGAATCTTATACTGAAATAGTAAACAGTGTTTACTATTTCAGTATTGTAAGAGGTTCATGGCATGAAACTTGAAGGGATGCATCTATTCTTTAAAAAGATTGCAAAGTTTCAATTAAAATACCGCTGGCTCTGTTTGGTTCTGCTTGCGACTGTAACGGTTGCGGGGCTTATAGGCGTAAAAAGTTTTAAGGTCGGCTCGGCTGATGAAGACGAGTTTTTAACCGTAAAAGAAAGCACAAAAAAGAATGATGCGCGGTTTAAGGAATTGTTCGGCAGTAACGATTCGATCGTGCTGCTCTTTGAATCAGACGATGTATTTAAGCCGGAGGTGCTCCAAGCGATTAAAGATATCGGCGCGGAACTTTTGGAAAAAGTACCGTATGCGGATTCCATCACTTCGATTACCGATACGGATATTACCGTTGGTACGGACGAAGGCATAGAAATCACCAATCCGTTTCGGGACGGTATTCCTTCCGATCCTGCCGCATTAAAGGCTGCCAAAGACTTTATCCTTTCGCGTAAGTCGATTGTTAATAAGCTCGTAACACAGGATGCGACGGAAACATGGCTGGTACTGTCGCTCAAGGCGACACCGCCTGAAGAAGTCTGGAGTAAAACTTCGACGACGGCGCCGATGTACGTTATCGGAGAAGCGGCAATCGACATTGTTACCGATTCTAAATATCATAGCGCCGCGTATACGATAAAACCTGCGGGGCTTCCCTATACCGAAACGGAAGAAAAAGTAGTGATGGGACACGAGACCACAAAAAGCGTAGGATTGAGTTTTCTCTGTATGATTATCTTGCTCATCATATTTACAAGATCGCTCCGCGGAACGATTGTGCCGTTGTTCGCAACCTTCTTCGGTATTACCACGGTACTCGGCATCATGGGCTTTTTGCACATTTCCGGAAAGTCGGAAATGATGTCGGTTCCGATTGTGCTTGCGATGGCGCTTTCGGTCGGTTATTCAATTCACCTTGTCAATTCGTTTAAAACCAGTTTCTATGTAATCGGTAAACGAAAAGAAGCAGTAATCGATTCAATTGAAAATACCGGGTGGCCGCTCTTTTTTACCGTCGTTACTACTGTTGTTTCGGTGTTGTCGTTTTTAACGACCGACCTTAAACCGATGCGCTGGATGGGGGCTGCAAGCGCTGCAATGGTGTTTGCCGTGTATATTTATGTCAGTGTTCTTATTCCTATTTTGATGAGCTTCGGAAAAGATATTGAGGCCGGTAAAGATTCGGCAAATGCTCACAATGCAAAGGCCTCGCGTGCTCAAAAATTGGATGCACGGTTTGAACGCTTCGGGCGTACTGTTATCAAAAGACGCAAAGCAATCATCGCTGCATTTACGCTCATCACTGCTGCGTGTATTCCGGCCTTATTCAGAATAGATGTCAATATGGATAGCTTTAAATTTATGGGCTTGCGCATTCCGTATATTAAACGTCTTTATGAAATTACGCAGTCGCAGCTCGGCTCTTATTTTAACTACAACATTATGCTCACCTTTGATGAAGACGATTCGGTAAAAGATCCTGATGTACTTAAAAAACTTGATGAGCTGAGCACCCTTATCGGAACCTTTAGACTCACAAAATTAAATAACGGCGTACCGAAAATTTTTTCCATTTTAGATGTAGTCAAAGAAATGAATCAAACGATGCACTCCGATGATCCTGCCTTTTACACGATTCCTGATGATGAAGAGTTGCTCACCCAGCTGCTGTTCTTGTACGAAATTTCCGGCGGCAAAACTTCACGTTGGGTTGATGAAGATTTCCGCACGCTCCGTATGGCGATTGATGTTGCCTCGTATGATGCGAACGAACTTGCATCGAATATGAAAACCATTGAGGAAACATGCGCGGAACTGTTTCCGCAGGCCGATTGTCATTTAATCGGAGCCGCCGTACAATTTGCGGAATTGAACAACAAAATCGTATTCGGCGAATTGTATTCTTTTTTAACTTCACTCGTTGCGATTGCAATTTTAATGATGCTTGTGTTCGGCAGTGTTAAGATGGGACTTATCGGGCTTATCCCGAATATCTTTCCCGTCATTGTCATCGGCGCGATTATGGGGTATCTGCGTATTCCGTTGGATATCATAACGATGGCGATTATGCCGATGATCCTCGGTATTGCCGTCGATGACACCATTCATTTTACAAACCATACCAAATATCTTTTTGATAAAGAGAAATCTTATGACCGTGTAATTTTCAAGACGTTTTATTCCATCGGAAAGACACTTGCGATGACAACGATTATTTTGTCTGCAACATTTTTAGTGTATCTTACGTGTAAGATTGATGCGATTCTACGTCTCGGTGTATTGGCTGCAGTCGGTCTTTTGTCTGCGCTCGCCGCCGACTATTTGATGACGCCGGTATTGATTTACATCAGCAAACCGTTTGGAAAAGAGGAGAAATGATAGTATGAAAACAACAAAACATTTGATTGCGCTGACTGTATTTGTAGCGATGTCCCTAAGCCTTGCATTTGCGCAAGAGTTGACGGGTAAAGAGATTATGCAAAAGGTTGATAAACGCGAAAAAGCTGCAACCGATTCGTTTACGATGCGAATGACGCTCATCAATTCCGGTGGAAAAAAACGGGTACGCGAAGTTACTGCATATTCAAAAGATTACGGTAGCGAAAAGAAAACGGTGATGGTGTTTATGCTGCCTGCCGATGTAAAGGGCGTTGGTTATCTTTCTTTCTCGTATGATGATGCTTCGAAAAACGATGACCGCTGGCTTTATATGCCTGCGCTTAAAAAGTCAAAACGCATTTCCGGCTCTTCAAGTCAGGACTATTTTATGGGTACCGATTTTACCTACGATGATATAAGCGGGCACAAGATCGATGACTACACGTACACATTGCTTGCAGAAGAAACCGTAGATGGGAAAAACTGTTGGAAAGTTGAATCGGTTCCGGTAAAAAAATCGATGTACTCAAAGTATGTTTCCTGGATTGATAAGGAATCGCTGGTGCAGGTAAAGGCGGAATTTTACGATGAGCAGGGCGCGCTGCTGAAAGTGCTTACGGTAAGCGGTATCGAAAAAAAAGACGGCTTTTGGACTGCCGGTAAAATGGAAATGAATAATCTGCAAAAAAAGCACACAACCGTTATTGAAACGCTCAAGCACGAGTTCAATAAAAACATTTCAGACTCGTATTTTAGGGTGAATTCTCTGGAAGAAGGAAAAATCAGATAACCTTTTGAAAATATACGATGTATCTCCTTCGTTGCTGCGAAAAAATTAATCCTCAACGTATCAAAGATACGCCTGCGGTTAATTTTTTCTCGCGCCTCGGATCTACACCGTCTATTTTCAAAAGGCTTACGGAAAGGGTTATTTTTTATATGCTGCTACTGAAAATGTTCAATGTATCAGAAGCGGCACGGACGCCGCTGGTTCTATGCAGTAACAAGTTTGCTTGCAAACTTGCAGCTCAAAAATGTACACGGATGTACACTTCTGGACAGGTTTTTTCAAAAAGAGGTTTTCAATGGATATAATCAGGGCAGTATTGGATGGTATAGCGATGGCTGCCATATTTAACGGTTCGGCGGCGGCTCTTGTAATAGCAAACCCGAGATATTTGATGGATTCATATCCTAAGGGGATTCAAAAAGCTGCTCCTGAGCCAATGAATAAGAAAGAAAAACGGGTAAATAAAATATTTACGGTGATAGTAATGGGAGCGTGCTGGCTTTATGGAGTAATAAGTGCATTGCATGGCGGAATTCATACGTTTAGGGCATTGTTTTGGACTGCATATATTCATTGGATTGTTGTGAATTTCGGCGATTTTTTCTTGTTGGATTGTCTTTTATTCCAAAAGTGGACTAAGCTGATTGTCATTCCGGGAACGGAAGATCATCCAACCTATCAAACAAAAAATTGGATGAAGGTTATCGGAATACCCGAACATTTTTTATTGTGGCCGTTTATAATGGTTCCACTTTTTTCTTTAGTTCAAACAGGTATTGTAATGCTTATACAATTTTTGTTTTCTTTCTAAGGCTTACATGGAAAGTACATTGAGAAGCGGGAATACGGACAACCGGTAAATTGATAGGATACAACTATTGAAAAAAAAGGAGTAATGACAATATGAGTATAATACGGAAATACGGACAATCATTCTTGTTAGGCATTACATTTTGTACGCTGTTTTTTGTATTGACGTTTCCATGCAGTGCGCAGGAGGCTGCAGGTGTAGACGGAAAGGCAGGAACAGCTCAAGCAGCGGATTCGTCTCCCGGTACCGGCTCTGAATTACAAACCGCTGATGACATAGTCGGTGATTCAACAGATGATGAATTTTCTACCGATTTGGAAGATGACACTGCAAAACCTGTCTTTACAGTAAGCGGCAAAATTGAAACGCTGCACGGAGTGCGTTGGAACGGTGCTGAAAAGAAGCTTGAATACGGCGCGTCCCGTTCTATCGCACAGATAAAAGGTGAGGTCTCTGCCGGTTCTTCTTATGCGGTTATGTCCGCCGCTACCGAATACAATTATCGTAATCCTGCGCGCACGGGCTTTCGGCTGAACGAAGCGTATTACCGCTATTCCGGCGATATCTGGGATATCAGTGTCGGGCGGCAGGTTATTGCGTGGGGACAGGCTGACGGATTTAGACTCACCGATGTGTTAAGTGCGCGGGACAGCTCGGAGTTTATCGCCTTTAGCGGCGATGATGCGCGGCTTCCGTCGGACAGCGTCCGCCTACGTTTTTTTCACGATCTGTTTACGTTTGAAGCGGTCGCCGTGCCGTTTTTTACGCCGAACAAGCTGCCGCGCTTCGGCTTTGAAGAGGGCGCCAAAGACGGGCTGTACTACATCGACACGCCGGATACTTTTAGTACGCCGTTCGGAACAGTCCCTGTTCATTATACAAAAACGGAAAGCGCAAAACCAAAGATGTTTACCGACACGGAAGCCGCCGCCCGTTTCTCCTTCTTTTTGCCCGGCATCGATTTTTCCGTTTCAGGCTTCTACGGCTGGGATAAGATACCTGAGTTTATGAAACGGGGTGAATGGGAAGGGCAATTAGCTAATCCTTCGCTGCCTTTTCATCCTATTCTGAATAAGTTTATCCCTGCAAAGGAAAAAGCGGAGCTGATTCTTGATACTTGTTATAATCGTATCTGGATGGCTGGATTTGATGCGGCAATTCCGGCAGGTGATGTAACAATACGTTTGGAAACAGCTTTGGTGGGAGACCGTAAGTTTGAGCCAAAACAAGCAAATTTGATAAAGGGTATTACATTTACGGATCGTGCAATGCATGTTCAGTTTGATCAAGCAATAAAAAAACACCAGCTGCTGATGCTCGCCGGCATTGACTGGATCAAGAGTTCGTGGACGCTGAGCGCTCAGTATTTTGAAGACCTCATCCTCAATCATAAAAACGATATAGAGCGGCCGATGCACAAGGGCTTTGTCAGCCTCAATGTAAGCAAAACATTTTTGCGCGATACGCTCAAGCTTTCGGCAAGCGGCGTTATCGATATAAACTACGGCAGTACATCCAGCACCTATTCGGTTAGCTATGCCCTCACCGATAATATCAATTTTGCACTCGGCGGGGATGTGTACACCAAAGGCTACGACGGCAAGGGCGACTTTGCGGCCTTACACAAGATCAGCGCTCTATGGTTGAAGGGAACGTTTACGTGGTAGAACATGGGCATCTCGTAAAAAATGATCCGCCCTCCGCAAAGCCGATAGGCTTTCAGTTTTTAAGGGATGCTTTCATTCATCTAAGCTATTCATTCATTTGGATGTTGTTCAGATGATCGGTGTGTGTAATCAGTGCATTGAGCGTACCGATTGATTCGCTCGTTTCAGCTTCTACCCCGCGTGTTGTCTGAACTGCATCATTGAGGCTTTTGATATTTGTGAACATAGCCGCGATTTCCGTATGTACTTTTTCGGTCGCTTGCAATAAGTTGGTAAAGCTTTCATTGATTTTATTTCTGAGTTCGGCTACTTCCGCTTGTTCCTCTTGTACATCAATGGATTGATCCGCCAGCGATTGCATAGCGCTGTTCATTTCTTCGGCCTGTACATCGACGTCTTTTAAAAACGATGAAATATCTCCTAATATTGTCTGAAAGTTATTGACCTGCATATTGATATTTTCAAAACTTTTTCGCAACACATCCGAAGCCTCTGCGGAATCTTTAATGCTTTTATTGATGTGCTTTAAAATCTTACCGGTATTATCGGCCTCATACGCGGAGTTTTCTGCAAGTTTCCGTATTTCATCGGCAACGACCGCGAAGCCTTTTCCCGCTTCTCCGGCATGAGCGGACTCTATTGCCGCGTTCATTGCCAATAAATTCGTTTGCTCTGCAATGGCGGTAATAATTTGGTTTGTCTCCAGTAGACTTTCCGAGCTTTCGTAAATAGCATTGATGATATCCGTAACCGTTATCAAATGATGTTTACCGGCATCGCTTGCTTCGCGGATGTATGAAAAATTATGATTTATTTCGTTGAATTTTTCCGTTAGTCCGTTAGTAGCATTGTTCAACTGCTTAATCTGTGTTACCGTTTCTTCTGCCGCATCCGATTGCCGTTCAATTCCTTGCCGCATTGTATTCAAAAAAGCATTAAAGCTGTCGGTTGCATTTTGCGTACTCCGAAGTTGATTGCTTTGCTCGGATATTTCAGATCTTAACGTTTGAACTTGAAGCGATAATGCCTGCATTGCCTGTTCTGCTCCGTCCATGTTTTGTGACAGAACCGTCTCTTGCCGCTGCAGTTTATCGCTGGTGTGTCTGATCTCATTAAATAAAAGTGTTTTCTGCTTGTCGGAATCCGACAGTTGTATTTTTATCTCCTCGCTTTGACGATTGTAAATGTGCGTTTTCCATGCAAAACCGAACGCCTGCGCTAATAAAAATGCGGAAAAACCGAACGGCAATAAATTTCCTGTAGGAACGAGCATCATACTATAAAATAAATCGTTTAACGTGAAAATTGTCAGAATGATAATACCGATAACAATAAATATTGCTCCTTCCCGTTTACGTATGAGCAGCTTGATGATCAAATAAATGACATAGACGATAATCATAACAATCACTAATTGATGAACTTGTATGAGTTTTCCGTAGATATAAGACGGTGTTACACAAATAAACGCTGAGTACCCCAACGCCTCAATCATAATGATACGGTTAATAATTTTATGAGTATCTTTAGGATAGAGAGTCGCAAAATAACCGACTACGGAAAAGCTGAGCAATGCAAAGGTAAGGTAGTCGATTTTAGTATCGATATTCCATGATAAAGAAGAAAAGAGGATTCTAAAGACGGGTCCTTTTACCATGTTGCGGAGAACGACGAGAATACTGAAGAACACAAACCATAAGACGCTTTTATTATCAGGTTGAAATAGATAGAGCGCAAGATGATACAGAATAATTGCGACACCAAAGCCGAAGACGAAAATCTCAATAAACAGGAATGCGAAATCGGCACTGTCGGCTTTTGCTTTTGTCGAAAATTTAATGGTTTGGTAAATACCTCCGCGTGAATGAAAAAAGTTTGAAACTTGAATCGCCATGCATACTTCGGTTAGATCTTTCGGAATATAATAGAGAATATTTGCTTCGCCACGGACAGATGCTTCCCGTGAAGCTCCGACTTGTCCTGAATGGGCTTGCAACTCTCCATTTACATAGAGGCTCCATGCGGAAACCGGAGAAGAAAATTGTATTGCTAATTCGGGATGTTGTTCCGGTAATAAAATCTGCAGAGTATAAGTACCGTATCCGAATGCAGACATCTTTGTTCCGTCGGATAAAACGGTTGCGCTCCATTCTTTAGGACATTCGATAAATACCGTAGGGTTACGTACATCTTCCGGTGAAGAAAGTAACCGGCGATTATAGAATCCCATCCTGCCGCTTATTACCATGCTTTGAGTATCGTCGAAGTTGCTTCTGCGGAGATCGAGTACTCCGTTTTGAATGGTTTGAGTAAAAACCGGCGCAAAGCATATACTCAATAGCAAAATAACTATGAGTCTCTTTGTATGTTTCATTGTCTCTCCTTTTAAATTTATCGCCTTTCTTGCGTTTACAGTTCTATCGGAGCATTTCCGCTATCGAAGATAGCCCTCTTGTTTGCCCTGCTGTAAACGCAGTCCTTTTATTCGATTAACCGAAGTCTTTAATATTGGCGGCAAGCGCTTCGGCGGTAAATCCGAGGTGTTCCGCAACTTTTTTTGCGGGACCCGATTCGCCGAAACGTTCTATCGAGAAAATATCCTTTTCCGGCGACTGTACCCAGCCTTCCCAGCCCTGTTTAACTCCCGCTTCCGCAACCATCACACGGCCGTTGTTACCGACTAGCCGCGCTTTACAGGAAGATGTTTGCGCTTCCAGAAGCTCTTTCGACGGAACGGAAACAACCCGTACTTTTTTCGGGGCGGCAAGCTGAGCGGCTTCGCAGGCGAGGCTGACCTCGGAACCGGTCGCAAGCACGGTTATCTCAGGATCGCCGTCGGTGCCTTTTACGATATAGCTGCCGGCGGTTTTCATCAGAGCTTTCCACTGAGGTTCGGCTTTTTCCAGTATGGGCAGATTCTGGCGGCTCAGTATTAAACAGACCGGCCGGTCTTTCTGTTCCAGCGCAATTCTCCATGCGGCGGCGGTTTCTTCCGCATCGGCAGGGCGGAGTACCAGTAGGTTAGGAATGGCGCGGAGACTTGCGAGTGTTTCCACCGGCTGATGGGTCGGGCCGTCTTCGCCGACAAAGATGGAGTCGTGGGTCAATACAAAAATAGAAGGGATGCGCATCAGCGCCGCAAGCCGGAGCGCCGGACGCAGATAGTCGGAGAACACGGCAAAGGTTGCGCAGAAGGCGCGGAAACCGCCGTGCAGCTGAATACCGTTGGTAATCGTTGCCATCGCGAATTCTCTGATACCGAAGTGGATATACCGTCCCTGCGGTGTTGCGGCGGTAAACGATTGGGTATCCTGTAAGGCGACCGCATTCGGTCCCTGCAAGTCCGCCGAACCGCCGACGAGATTCGGAAATGCCTTTGCAAAAGCATTCAGTGCGGTTTTAGAAGCCGCCCGCGTCGCAATCATCTCATCTTTTTTAAAGACAGGATCGGCAACACCGTCGAGTACGGCTTGGTCGATACCGCCTTGCACAAAGCTGCGATCCCATTCTTTGCGCTGCTCGGGATAGGCAGCACTCCACGCGGCAAAGCGACTATTCCAGTCTGCTTCCGCTTGAGCAAACTCCTTTTGCCGCTCTTCAAAATAACGGTAGGCTTCGGGGGCGACAAAGAACTGTTCTGCAGGATCAATGCCCAGCGTCTTCTTTGCCTGCGCCAGCTTCTCTTGACCGAGCGGCGCTCCGTGTGCGGCGGCGGTTCCCTCAACGGCGGGCGCTCCCTTTCCGATTACCGAATCAAGTATGATAAGCGAGGGACGGGGATCTTTTTTTGCTTCCGCAGTGAGCTTTTCTATATCGCTGTAGGAATACATCGACCCGTGCAGCACCTGCCAGCCGTAAGCCTCGTACCGCTTTGTAACATCTTCGGTAAAGGCGATATCGGTTGAACCGTCTATCGTAATATTGTTTTTATCATAGTATACAATGAGCTTACCGAGTTTCAACGTACCGGCAAGGCTCGATGCTTCGGAAGAAACGCCTTCCATTAAACAGCCTTCTCCCACCAGCGCGTAGGTGTAGTGATCGACAATGCGGTACTCTTCGGTGTTGAACCGCGCTGCAAGCATCGCTTCGGCAATTGCCATACCGACTGCGGTAGAAATGCCCTGACCGAGCGGCCCGGTGGTGGCTTCGACGCCGGGGGTGAGGCCGTATTCGGGATGTCCTGCGCAGCGGGAACCGATCTGCCGGAACGAGCGGATATCGTCAAGCGAAAGATCGTAACCGGCAAGATGCAGCGCGGCATACAAGAGCATAGACCCGTGTCCTGCCGACAAGATGAACCGGTCTCGGTCTACCCATTGGGGATTTTTCGGATTATGCCGTAAAATTTTTGCGTACAGCACCGCTGCGAGTTCGGCGGCTCCGAGCGGAAGCCCGGGATGGCCGGAATTAGCTTTTTCGATTGCATCGATTGAAAGGCTCCGTATCGAAAGCGCTACGGCGTCAAGTTCTTTATTCATAATTCCTCCAAAAGTAAGGCGTCTCGTAATTTTATTGTACCATTACGCTGCGCTTCTTTCTATAAAGCCGCTGATAACCGGCTCCTATTACGGCTGCGGGATAAGTTCGAGCAGCTCGGCGATAATTTCATCGGCGCTAATATTTTCCGCGCTCGCTTCATACGAAAGCTTTAAGCGGTGGCGCAGGATGGGGTAGGCGAGTGCCTTTACGTCTTCGGGCAGGACATAGTCGCGTCCGTTTAAAAACGCCCGTATCTTTGAGCATCGGTAAAGGGCGATGCTTGCGCGGGGGGATGCTCCGACGGTGATGTAGCTGAGGTAGCTCCCGCGGGGCAGCTCTTCGCGTTTTTCGATGATGGGGCGGGTCGCCGTAACCAACGAGATAATGTATTCGTGCAGGCCTTCCGTACAGCGTACGGATTCAACTCCTTTGCGGATGGTATGAAGCGTGTCGACGGAAAGAATCGATTCGGTTTCGGGCGTCTGTGTTTTTTTTGCCGAAGCGGTGATGTTCTCGCTTTTCAACATGATGACCAGCTCATCCGCCGGCTTAGGATAGGGGACGAAGAGTTTAAACAGGAAGCGGTCGAGTTCCGCTTCGGGAAGAGGGTAGGTACCTTCCTGTTCTATCGGGTTTTGGGTTGCGAGCACGAAAAACGGTTCGGGAAGCGGATAGCTCGTTTCGCCGATGGTAACTTGTCCTTCCGCCATCGCCTCGAGCAGCGCGGACTGAACCTTTGCCGGCGCCCGATTGATTTCATCGGCCAGTACCAGATGTGCAAATAGCGGCCCTTTGCGTACCGAAAAGCGGTGTGCGATAGAATCAAAAATGAGCGTTCCGGTAAGGTCGGCAGGCAGTAAGTCGGGAGTAAACTGGATGCGTTTAAAACTTAACTGTGAAAGATCGGCGAATGTCCGTACCGTTAAGGTTTTAGCAAGGCCGGGCGCTCCTTCCAGCAGCACATGCCCGCCCGCAATATATGCGACCAGAATATCGTCGATCAGCTGTTCCTGCCCGATGACGGATACGGCCATTTGTTTTTTAAACGCAGCAATCCGCTGCATCGCTTCGGTTTGTAAGCTCTCCATAATAAGGAAGTGTACGCATATTTTTCATTCTATGCAAGATAATGTAATTCTGTAACTTCTTATAATCTTATTCCTTGTATGTAGGCTGCATTTTACTTTTAATCATATTGATAGTGTTAGAAAGATCGATTTTAAAGGAGCCGTGTGTGAAAAGATTTTTTTCCCTTGTTTTTATTCTTGCCGGTGTGTTTATAATTAGCGGGTGTCGCAATCCTTCTCTGAGGGCGTATACGGTTACCTTTAATACGCAAGGCATTGGTACTGCTCCGGCGATGCTTACGGTTGCGGAAGGGAGTAAGCTCACCGCAGCGCAAATACCTTCGCCTACGGCTATCCCCACAAATAAAAGCTTTGACGGCTGGTTTAAAGACCCTGCCGGTGCACAGCCGTGGAACTATAATAGTGATACCGTTACAGCGGATATTACGCTCTATGCAAAATGGCGTAATGCTTCTTCCCCATCACAGCCGCCTATTCCTCCGAGCCCGGGAAATGTAACAGTAAGGTTTGATGTGCAGGGATTCGGTTCGCTGCCTGCCGGTACCGCGACGATTACCGTGACTAAAAACAGTAAATTAAGGCCCGATCAATTACCGCCGCCTGAAGATATTCCTGATGATAAAAACTTCGATGGATGGTATAAAGAGGCGGTCTGTGCCAATAAATGGGATATAGATTCAGACATCGTTACCGGAGATATAACACTGTATGCAAAATGGAGTGATGTTCGTTTTACCGTAAGGTTTGATACGCGTGGACTTACCACTCCACCGGCTCCGGTAACTGTTATTAAAAATCATACTATTCCTGCAACTGATATACCGAATCCTACGCACCGGACATGGAATTTTTCCGGCTGGTATAAAGATAAAAATTGCAATACTCAATGGAATACGGCCTCCGATACCGTTACGGCAGATATAACGCTTTATGCAAAATGGACTCCTAAAAGTCTTTTAAAAAAGGAGTTATGGGAAAGTAAGAAAACTGAAGGAGCGACAAACTATTTTCGAATTCCGGCATTGGCACAGACAAAAGACGGGACGCTGATTGCCATTACGGATTTACGATACAATCATACTGCCGATATCGGTAAGTTCGGGCCTAATGGGGAATGGGGGCAAGACTCCCATATCCATCGCGTGGATGTAATGGTTAAACGCTCTACCGATAACGGCTTGACATGGGATAGCAGCAGTACAAAAATTACAAATACACCGGATAATCCCGTGAAATACGGTTATGGAGATGCCGCTATCGTGGCAGATAGGGACTCGGATAATGTACTGATTATTTGCGCTCACGGGGATACCCGCTACGGACATTATACAGCAGGAGATGCAAATACACGGCTTAAAGTTGTTAAGCTCCGTTCCTTAGACGGAGGTAAAACGTTTACACAGCCTGAGGAAATTACGACTTCCATTTACGGTTTAAACGGTGATTGGGGAACGCTCTTTTTCGGTTCGGGGAAGATTATGCAGTCTCGCAAGATAAAAAAAGATAAGTATTATCGTATTTATGCAGCCCTGTTAGTTAAAAAGACATCAAAAGCTCCCTCTGGAAAAGCCAAAGTCGCGCTCTTCGGAAATGCCGTATTGTACTCTGACGATTTCGGTGAAACATGGCAGGTTCTCGGTGATGCAACGGTGTCGCCGATACCGAACGGTGATGAAGCCAAGGTTGAAGAGCTTCCCGACGGCAGAGTATTGCTTTCAAGCCGCACTGAGAACGGACGTCTCTTTAATATCTTCACTTATATAAATGAAGGAACCGCAAACGGGCATTGGGAAAATGCTCAAAGTATGCTGCTCGAAAATGAACGCGGTACGAACGGTGAAATATGTATTATAAAGGTTCGTAAAACCGATACGAAAGCTCCGGTATATCTTGCATTGCAGTCTATTCCTTTATCCTCAAAACGGCACCCCAAGGGAGGATCTGAACCGAACATCCGTATGGATGTAGGCATCTACTGGCGCGTAATAGAAGAGAACATCAGTCTTTTGGCATTGGCAGACAGTACCAAGTAGAAAAAATATCAAGTATTTACCGGAGAGAGCGGGTATTCGACAATGGTGATGCAGCAGGATCACCGGATCGGTTTCTTATATGAAAAATATGATCATGTTACCAACCTTGGCGATATGAATGACGTATACGATATCCGCTATGAGAGTTTACCTATCAGCACTATTACTAACGGCGAATACGAAGCGGCCTTTTTAACGGAGTAGCAACATAGTAAAACAGCCTTTCCGTAAGCCTTTTGAAAATAGCCTGTCCAGAAGTATACCTCCGTGTACACTTCTGGACGCGAGTTTTTGTTCCACAAAAACATCGCTGCTGTATGGAACCACGGACATCCGTGTCCGTTCTGAAAATGCTAGGAGCGTACAAAAAAGTACCGCAAACACGCTACTGACCAGAGCCACCGCCATCCTTGGCGGAATTGATACGTTGAGGATTTTCAGTAGCAACATAGTTTCCGTAAGCCTTTTGAAATAGACGGTACAGATACAAGGAGTTAGGCAAAAAAGTACCGCAGGCGTATCTTTGATACGTTGAGGACACTTTTTTGCCGTACGACGCAGTAGATGTGCCGTATATTTCAAAAGGTTGGTCTAGTAGGTCTTATTATGCGGCAAAATAATCGGGAACAGTTTTACATCCTTTGCCTTTGCCGCTTCGATAACGCCCTCTTTCGTAATTGAGCCTTGAGGGCGGGGGTGGGGTGGGGCATCGCCGATAAGGATCAGTTTACGGTCGGTGTCCGTATCGGTGCGCCATTCAAGGTCGAGTCCCGCATCGATGCCTTCGTAAACCGCTTCGGGGATGTCGCGGCCGCCGAATACGCTAAAGCTCTTGAGCGCAGCGGAAAAACGATCGATATCCGAGGTAAAATCGGTTGCGGTTTTAGTCAAAAAATCATCATAGTAGTCCTTATAAAGGACAAGCCCTATCCGGTATGAATCATACTTGGGAAGTATCTTTTTCAATGAGATTGCAAGCAGCTCTCTGACTTTTTGTATATCATCCTTCATACTTTCGGTTGCATCGATAACAAACACCACATCGAGGTTCTTGCGCTTCTTTGGTGTCAAGATGACTTCAATCGACGGCATAATACCGTCAACATTCTTTGAATAGATCAGTTTATTGCCGCTCAAACGGGCAAGTTCCGAAAAAGCCGTAGCAGCCGGTTCGCTAAAAGCCGGATCATGCACTTCCTTAATCGATTTTTGCGTTACACGGAGGACGAAGGGGTTATCGCTAAAAGAGCCGGTATAATCGGCATACGGCTTTTCAAATGCGCGGATATTAAAAAACGTGCCGTCCAATACCTGCACTTCGCCGTGTCTGTCCCATTCATAGCCGTAACAGATAATATACGGTACCCAGATATGAAATGCTTCGCCGAGCGGCGTGTCTTTTTCCGGGCTGGAGTCTATCAGGCTGTAAAGCCGCTTTCCGCGGGTATCCAGCTCTTTGCCGTTCAGGATACGTTTTTCATCGCCGTTAATGCTGTTGTATTGGAAATCGCGGTATGCAAAGTTATCGAGCCGATTTTGAGGATCCTTTGTCGTCTCCGTCATCAAGATGGAAGCGATATCGGGCTTTTTTCGAATATAAAAGTGATATCCGGCGCCCTTAGGGTCTTGAATAACCGCAAGATCGCTTTGGTCAAGCTCTAAATCCGCCCCGAATACGGGAAACAGGAAGCCGATAAGCGCAATAACCGTAATAATACCGTTCTTTTTCATACCTTTAATATCGAACGGATTACTTATGCGGCTTAATTTTTTTCTGCATTTTTTCGGGATTTTTCTGTTTGCTTTCTTTTATATCCCACTCAACGTCGATGAGGCGGGCTTCCAAATCAGGGATTCTTTTGAGGTTGATACAGCTTTTCCTATGAATGATAACTCCTCTTCCGTTTGCGACATAGCCGCAGATGGCGGAATCGGAGGTCGGCTTGCAGCACCCTGCAAAACGTACGGGAAAGTTGGTAGAACCGCCGATGCGTATCCGCAATGCTGGATTCTTCTTGGGATCCTTTTGAGCTGATTCAAGTTCTCGTTTTGCCGTTTCAGCTTCTTCTGGTGTTTCTTTGGGCGGCCGTGGTGCTTCTTTTGTCGCATCTTCGGCAATATCCGTTCGCTGTCCTTTTTCTTCTTTTTCAGTGTGGAGGAGATTTTCGTGCAGTTGGAGCCATGCGCGGATTTTTTGACGAGCCCGCGTCGTATGGGCGTTTTCGTACTGGTTGTGCGTGGGGTGCGCGTTCGGGTGCGTGATAACCTCCACCACTTGCGTGTTTTTGAGCGGGCGAGAAAGCGGGATGATGGCGCCGTCAGCCTTCGCGGATACGAGCTTTTCCCCTATCGACGAGTGGATACGGTATGCAAAATCGACGGCGGTTGCACCGGCGGGCAGCTCGATAATATCACCTTTAGGCGTAAACACAAAAATCGAATCGCTTAATAAATCGCTTTTGAGTTCCGCAAGGAATTCTTCATTATTAAAGCGCTGTTGCGCGAGCGACTTGACCTGCTGCACAAAAGATAATTCCTGCTCGTTTGCCGTTTTGTTCTTGCTGTGTTTTTTATACACCCAGTGGCTTGCAACGCCGCGCTCGGCTATTTCGTGCATTTCGTGCGTGCGGATTTGGATTTCTAAGGTTTGCCCGCCTTTACAGATAACGGTGGTGTGGAGACTTTGATAGCCGTTCGCTTTCGGCATCGCGATGTAGTCCTTGAAGCGACCTTCAAGCGGCTTCCATACCGTGTGCATCAAGCCGAGGATGGTATAGCACTCGTTCACGGTGGTGCATAAAATCCGCACCGCGAGGAGGTCGTACAATTCATCCGCCGCCTTGTTCCGCTTTTTCATTTTTTGATAGATAGACCAAAAGTGTTTGGCGCGGCTCTGCACCTTAACCTTGATTCCCGATTTTTCCATCGTTTGATAGATTGTTTTTTCGGTGCTTTGTAAAAAGGCTTCCCGTTCTTTTTTCTTTGCCGCAACAACGTCTTTTATCTGATCGAAGGCCTCGCGGTTAATGTATTTGAGGCTTAAATCTTCAAGCTCATTTTGAACGGTGGAAATACCCATCCGCTGGGCAAGCGGCGCCCAGATTTCGCTGATTTCTCGGGCGATACCGCGCTGCCGCTCGGCAGGATATTCGGAAATATACCGAATCTTATCGAGCCGGTCGGCAAGTTGGATAATCATAACCCGTAAGTCGCTTACGAGGGAGAAGAACATTTTGCACACGGTATCGGTATGTTCTTTGCTTTTGTTATACAGCTTTACATCGGAGAACTTTGCCGCCGCATTCAAAATATCCGCGGCCGTATTCCCGAATTGAGCACGCAGTTGCTCCTCCGGTAACGTAAAGCTGCCGTCTTCGCTGTAGAGCAGCGCGCAGATGATACTTTCGGAATCCATTTCAAGTGCGGCAAGGCTGTGCGCCATACGCAGCGAATGGGCGGCGTCGTGCGGAATGGGGGCGTCAGCTGCCGTATCGGGTATACGGTTTGTAAGCAAAAGATTCCATGCCGCGGTAATCCGAGCGGCGTCTTCAGGACTTTCCGCTTCCGCATAACAGGGATACTGCGCAAAAAAATGTTCAAGACTGCTTAGGTTTTCAACTTTTTCTACCATCGTGTTCGCCTTCGATTAGTCTGTCTTGGCCTGCTAAATCTTGATGGATACGGATGTCCGAAAAGCCTGCGGTTTCAAAGAGCCGACGGGCGGCTTGGGCATGGTATTCTCCTACCTCGCTTAAAAGGACTCCGTTGCGGTTTAGGACAGTACGGGTATTATTTGTCAAAATCCGTATAAAATCAAGACCGTCGGAGCCGCCGTCGAGGGCTAATGCCGGTTCATTCCGCCCGTCTTTGAGTAGTTCCTGCGTCAGTGCGGAGGGTACATACGGCGGATTGGCAGCGATGAGGTCGAAGCGGAGGTTTTCGGCACTCAGAGGTGGCGAGGATGTTCTATCGGCACCTTTGGGAAAGGGGGTTGTGCCCAACCGCAGCAGCTTCTGAAAGCGGGCGATGGTTTCCGGCAATGCGCGCATATCGCCTTCGATGATATGAAGCCGCGTTTGTGTTTCAGCGGACAGGAGCCGCTCTGCATTGAGGCGGGCTATGGCGAGGGCGGCGGGAGAAATATCGGCGGCAATGCAGCAGAGATTTCGTATGCCTTCAGCTTCAAGCGTATGTAAAATGGATATTGCGACGCAGCCCGATCCGGTGCAGGGGTCGAGTATGAACAAGGTTTGATCCTGCCGGAGAGCCGCCGTTTTTTCTCTTATGACGGTGAGGCTCCGCTCTACCAGCAGTTCGGTGTCGGGCTTGGGGATCAGTACATCGGGACTCACGTGAAAGGGAAGCCCCCAAAAGTCTTTTTCGCCGGTGATATAGGCAATGGGTAAACCGGTGCAGCGCCGCTCTGCCGCCGCGTAAAAGGCTTCCCGTATCGGAGAAATATCGGCGTCATCATGGGCAAAAAGCCATGCCCGCGGCTTATTGAGAAAGTGCTGCAGCAGGACATCCGCATCGAGCGTTAAAGACGAGCGGGGCTGCGTTTTCAGTATTGCCGACTGCATAAACAAATCGACGGCGCAGCGGCGGGCATCGGCGACGGTGAACATCCGATTATGCTTGGGCTTTCATCATTTGTTCGCGGGCGGCGATGCAGAGCGCTTCGACGATTTCGTTGAGGTCTCCTTGCATAATCGCATCGAGCTTGTAGAGAGTTAGATTAATCCGGTGGTCGGTTACACGGTTTTGCGGATAGTTGTAGGTACGGATGCGTTCCGAACGGTCTCCCGAACCGACTTGATTTTTCCGGTCTTCCGCCCGCTCCGATTGCTTCTTCGCTTCTTCCATATCATAGAGACGGCTCCGCAAGACGCGCATTGCCTTTGCCTTATTTTTAATCTGGCTTTTTTCGTCCTGACAGATAACGACAAGACCGGTCGGGATATGGGTAATCCGCACGGCGGAGTCGGTTGTGTTGACGCACTGACCGCCGGGACCGCCTGCGCGCATAACGTCGATGCGCAAATCTTCCTGCTTGATAACGATTTCCGTTTCTTCCGCTTCGGGTAAAACCGCAACGGTTACCGCACTCGTGTGGATACGCCCCGAGCCCTCCGTTTCCGGTACGCGCTGTACGCGGTGCACACCCGATTCATAGCGGAGACTTCCGTACACATATTTGCCTGAAATGGACAGCGTTACTTCTTTAAACCCGCCCAGCTCGGTTTCATTTGAGGAAAGAATTTCGTATTTCCAGTTTTTCAATTCCGCATAGTGCGTGTACATTTTTAACAGATCCGCTGCAAAGAGTGCCGCTTCTTCTCCGCCGGTACCGCCGCGTATTTCCATAATGATATTTTTTTCTTCGAGCGGGTCGGGCGGAATCAGCAACACTTTAAGGTTGTTCTCGCTTTGCTCCAGTTGAGCTTCAAGGTTATGCAGCTCCTCCCGCGCCATCTCTTTCAAGTCATGGTCGGTTTCTTCCTGCATCATTGCGCGGGTTTGTGTAATGTCTTTCTCCAGATGGAGATACTGTGCATATTCTTCCATTAGCTTTGAAAGATAGGCATGTTCCCGCATCACTTCTTTGTAACGGCTTTGGTTTTTGATCAACGCAGGGTCTTGTATTTCTTCTTCCAGTTCTTTCCAGCGAACTGATAAGCTTTCAAGTTTTTCTTTCATAATAATTCACCTTATCACACACTTTTAGCCGAATAGAACGGCTGATTTTTTTGAAGGACATTGATATTGATAGTGCCGGATTAGACGTAGCTAAGGCTGCTGCATAGCTTCTAAAATCTCTTTATTGTGAAACAGCTTTGCATATCCCAACGCGGACATACCTAAATGATCGGAAATATTCCAATCTGCCTTGTGCTTGATGAGGGTCTGTACCATTGGGACATCCTGCCTGCCGACGGCAAGTATTAATGCCGTTTGTCCATCCTTGCTCTGAATGTTTGTATCGGCATTTTTTGAGAGCAGTAATTCTGCAGTCTTTAAATCGCCGATTTGAGCGGCTTCCATCAATGCCGAATAGGAACGGTCTTCGGCACGGAGATTTATCTCTGCTCCATAGGTGAGCAGGAGTGTGGTAATCTCATAGTGTGTATTTCTGACGGCAAGCGAAAGTACCGGAGTACCGCGCGTGTCCCGCTGTGAAGCACTGAATCCGGCCTCCAAAAACAGCTTGACAATTTCGTATTTGCCTTCTTCTACTGCTGTCGTAAAGTTTGATTCAAAACAAGGACAGCCGATATCCAGCAGCTGTTCGCGGGCAAGCCGCTTTCGTTCTACTGTTAGAAAATTCTGCTGCTCTTTAACAAAAAAATCTTCAAATATATCAAGTGCCAACGGGATGATAAATTGTTTACAGTTTTCCGGTAAAGGTAATGACTTTCTCTGTCCCAGCGTTAAGATAGGAAGATGCTTTCCAATACCAAGACCTAAAATGAAAATAAATGCAGGATCTAACCTAGGTGTATTCTTACCGAAAATAAATAAAATATGCGAGGCATCCTGCAGCAGAGCTGCGGGAGAGCATGTATTGTCTTTCCATAACCTTTCGGCTTGACAGTGTTTGACATCGCATTGATGAGATTCAATAATGTGTGCGGCTGCTTCGGCGGTTTTCTTTTCCGCATTTTCATACATAATAACGATTTTCATGATACTATCCGGTAATATATCGTAAAGTGGAAATCATTTCAATGATTCTTGATATTCTGAGGTTTAATTGCTCCTGAGCGTATCAGTGCTATTTTTGCAGTTACCGGTCCCATCAATTCATATAATACCGAAGAAGCCAGAATGATGTTAAATAAGATGAGACCGTCCTTTTCAGGCAGCATCGCTTTCCCCATAAACGCGAGACCTATTGCAACACCCGCTTGCGGCATCAGAGCAAAACCCATATTGTCCGTTATCTTCTTATCGATAGACAGTATTTTGCATGATGTGTATGCGCCGATATATTTTCCGATTATCCTGATACAAAAATACGCGACTCCGATAATCCCCGCCGTTACGATAATGGTCAGATCCATATTCATACCGGAGATGATAAAAAAACTGCTCATCACCGGAGGAGAAAAATTATTCATTTGGTCGAATAGGGTTTTATCGTTTGTCCGGTTGTAATATACGGCGCCGCATACCATACAGGCAAGCAGCGGGCTTACCTCGAAGTATGAACAGATACCGGAAATTAAAAAAAGAAATGCGACGGCTAAAATCAGGCGATTGTCAAAGCTCCGTTTTTCTGTAATGAGAAACTCCATACACAGAGCGGTCATGAATCCCAACATTAGCATTGCGGCATTAAGCGTAATCGGCATCACAATACTCATAATATTAAACACATCGCTTTCCTGTGCATTGACGACGGCAACCATGATACTGAACACAAAAAGGCAGACAACATCGTCAAAGGCGGTGATACGCAACAGCAGATCGACAAAGGGGCCTTTACCGTTGTATTCCTTTATCGTCATAATAGTGCTGGCGGGGGCTGTTGCGGTCGCAATCGCACCGAGTAAGAGTGAGAAAGACAGCCTCATTTTAAATACGAAGAGCATAACAACGGTCACTAAGCATCCTGCTAACAGAGATTCGCAAAGCGTGATAAAGACGACATTCCGGAATTCCTTTCTGCCGTCGCTCCGCTTAAAGTATCTTCCCATATCAAAAGCGATAAAACTGAGTGCGATAATCGAAATAACGTCCAAGTTGACGATAAAATGCCGATGGATTAAATGCAATCCGCTTGGGCCTATTAAAATACCTGCTAGAATATAGCCGCTTACCTTCGGCAGCTGAATCCTTTTTGTGAATCGAGTGACTAAAAAGCCGCTTATCAATATCAACGCAAAGGATATCAGTATTGTGGTAGGTAAGTTAAGGCCTTTAACAATGTTGTAAATAAAATCGATTATATCCATCTTTTTGCTCATCTTTGATACGCATAGGTGCACCGCCGAAAGGGCGATTGTGAATTCAGAGGTGTTCTATACTATAGTATATACCTAAAAGACGCAACCTCCTTTTGAAATATACGGCATATCTGCGTTGTCGCTACGCCGAAATAAATGCTCAACGTATACCCGATACGTCTCCGCTTTATTTCGGCTAGGCTCCTAGCATCTACGCCGTCTATTTCAAAAGGCTTACGGAAAGGCTATTTTTAATGTAAGGCAAATGCATTAAAAGGATATATCGGACTTCGCAGAAAAGTTGGTTGCCCTACCATATAGCAACGCTTTTGAAAAGAGACGACGTAGATACAAGGCGTGAGCACAAATTAACCGCAGGCGTATCTTTGATACGTTGAGGATTAATTTGTGCACAGCAACGAAGTAGATGCGCCGTATATTTTCAAAAGGCTTGAGTCTTGACATAACGATGAATATTTTAGATGATGCCTCAATGGGTAATGCGGTGAAATTTACCAGATCTTATTTGCAAACACTGTCGACGGATGCTCTTTTTGCATTGGCAGACCAATATGGGCTGTTTTTGTCGTCGGATTTGACGAGGCATCTTTTGATCGGCGAATTGCTCGATCTTGATGACGGTACTGCGAATGATGAATACAGTGGTGATTCCATTGCGGCGTCTGTAAAGCCTCATGAGGCAACCTATAGCTATAATATGACCGAAATACGGGTTATCTTAAAAAATCCGCTGTGGTTTTTTGTCTTTTGGGATTTTCATAAACGCCTTTTTACCGAATTAACGGAAGCGAAAGATTTTTCTTTTTTTTCACTGCGTGTACATTCCCTCGATCCTGAGAATACTTCAAAGTCATTAGACTTTTTTGATATACAGGTACTCAAGGAAGACCGTAGGCACTATGTGCATGTCTCTTTTGACGAATACCTGCATCGTATCGATTTAATGGCTCATTTTACGAACGGCCGTGAGCAGATATTGGCACAATCGAATATCGTCGGCATGCAGCGGAAGAATATTCCACAACGGCTTTGCATTTCACAAAATGCGGTGAATAAGATAATCAGTCTATCGGGATTGGCTGCTTTAAAGAAGTCCCACTTTAGGCATTACCGGCAAGCCTTTAGATAAAAAAGCTTGGGGATGTCTTGAAAGTCGGTTGCTGTTTCGCCATCCCCGTGTTCGAAGAACAGTATATTCGAGGTACCCGATGATTAAAAAGACCTTACTTTTTATTTTTCATGCTCACGTACCGTATATCCGTCATTCGGAAGAGAATGAGCCGCTTGAAGCGACACAGTTATATGAAATGCTATCGTACGGTTTTTTACCGTTTTTACGGATATGCAGCCGTTTGGATGCCGATGCTGTTCCGTTTAAGTGTGCGCTGGTCATTTCTCCGCTTTTGTGCGAAATGCTGAAATCTCCTTTGTGTCAAGAACGGTACGGCGTGTACTTGGATCAGCATATCGTATTTGCACAGCAGGAATTAAAGCGGGCAGCAGGCTCACCTCGGGAAGCTCTTGTACGGCTGTCCCTTGAGTTTTTACAGATGAACCGAGAAGATTTTTATGTCCGTTATAAAAAAAATATTTTGAGCGGAATAAATTCCTTTGCTGCTAAAGGCTGTATTGAACTGCTTGCAACATCGGCGACGCCATGTTTTTTCCCGTTTTATCAGGCTATGCCCGAAGCGCTTACCGTTCAGATTGAACAAGGACTCAGCAGTTTTCGGGAGGATTTTGCAACGGTTCCCGCAGGGTTTTGGCTCCCATCGATGGGGTATGATACGGGGCTGGACAGTATGATCAAGTCGTACGGTATCGATTATACCGTATTGGAAAGCCAAAGTTTCTTATTTGCCGATCGGCCGCCGGTGAATGGTGTCTTTTCCGCCGCGATGGGAGAAAGCGGGCTTTCGTTTTTAGGAAAAGACAGTACCGCATACACCGATATTGCACATTCCGAAACCGGTTTTTATCTGCACCCCGATTACCTCGATACCGATAAAGATGCCGGGTTTGAACTGGATGAACAAGCGCTTTCGCCCCTGTTCGATGTGAAAAAAGGACGGCGTACAACAGGATTTTGTTATCACCGGCGAGGCGGCGGCGACTATGACGCAGCGGCAGGCGCACTGCAAGCGGAAAAAGATGCCGAGCGGTTTCTTGCAAACCGTGATGCGGTATTAACGGAGGCTGCAGAATTGCTTGATATCGATCCCGATCCGCTGTGTTCAGTTTCCGTGCTTCCGCTAAGGTTTCTCGGCAAAACATGGACGGAGGGAATGTGGTGGCTGGAAGCTGTATTCCGCAAACTCGCACAGCGGCATGATATGCAATGCGCTTTACCCGCCGAATACCTGAAAAAAGTGCGGCGGATACAGAGTATTAATCCTTTTTATGCTTCCAACCTGCCGAGCGGATATGCGGATGAACTGATCAACAGCTCAAACGATTGGATGTTTCCCCGTATTCAAAAGGCTACCGAACGGATGATCGACCTTGCCGGACGTTTTCCCAGTGACCAAGGTATTAAAGAGCGGATGCTGAATATGGCAGCGAAAGAGTTGTTGCTTGCCCAATCGACTGATTGGCCGTTGATGGCGGATGCCCAAACCTCTGCCGAATACGCCGCTGCAGAATGCGAGGAGCATCTTGCTGCCTTTACCGATGTGTATGATTCACTCGGTTCCGGCTCGATCGGTACCGATCGGCTGATTAAAAGAGAAAAAGAATATCCGATATTTTCGGAGATGAATTACCGTTTTTTCATATCATAGGGGGTAAGAAATGAAATTAGTGCTTATACGGCATGGCGAAAGTGAATGGAACAAGTTGAACCTGTTTACCGGTTGGACTGATGTGGAACTGTCGGAAAAGGGCGTAGAGGAAGCAAAGGAAGGCGGAAAGGCTCTTGCCGCAGCCGGTTTTGACTTTGATATCTGCTATACCTCATACTTAAAACGGGCGATTCATACGCTGCAATTCGTATTGGATGAGCTTGACCGCAACTGGCTTCCCGTCGTTAAAACATGGAAGCTGAACGAACGACATTACGGCGATCTGCAAGGATTGAACAAAGCTGAAACGGCTGAAAAATACGGAGAAGCGCAGGTAAAGATTTGGCGCCGTTCCTTCGATATTGCGCCGCCCGTCCTTGCCGAAAACGATACACGCTGTCCGTATCTCCAAACTGCATACCGCGGCATCGACAAGGCGGAACTGCCCCGTACCGAAAGCTTGAAAGATACCATTGCACGGGCTGTTCCGTATTTCGAATCGGTAATTAAAAGAGATATGCTGGCAGGTAAGCGCGTACTGATTGCCGCCCACGGTAATTCGCTCCGTGCGCTTATTAAATACTTCGAGCATCTCAGCGATGAAGAGATTATTCAGGTGAATTTGCCGACGGGCGTTCCGCTTGTCTATGAATTTGATACTAATTTTAATGTGGTGAGTAAGGCCTATTTGGGAGATCAGGAAAAAATCAATGCCAAGATCAACGCCGTTGCGAATCAAGGCAAGGCGAAATAAGCGTTAATTTAATCTTTATCATGCAAGAAAATGAAGTACAGAATCGTGCGCACGTGAATAAACTCATTGTTAAAGGTGCGCGCGAGCACAATCTCAAAAATATCGATGTGGAGCTGCCCCGCGACAAGCTCATTGTGGTGTCGGGGCTTTCCGGTTCGGGGAAGAGCTCCCTTGCTTTTGATACCATCTTTGCCGAGGGGCAGCGGCGGTATGTGGAATCCCTTTCGGCGTATGCGCGGCAGTTCTTAGACCGTATGGATAAGCCCGATGTCGATTATATCGAAGGCTTGTCTCCGGCTATTTCCATAGAACAAAAGACCACGCACCGTAATCCGCGCTCGACGGTCGGCACGGTAACGGAAATTTACGACTACTACCGTCTCCTGTATGCCCGAACGGGGCATCCGCATTGTCCGCAGTGCGGGAAAGAAATTCAGGAGCAAACGGTCGATCAAATTATCGATGCGATTATGAGCTGGGAAGACCGTACCCGTGTTCAAATCCTCGCGCCGATTATCAAGGGCAAGAAGGGCGAACACCAGAAGATTATCGAAGACGCCCAAAAGGCGGGTTTTCTCCGTGCGCGCATCGATGGACTAACGGTTAATTTGGAAGACGGTATTAAGCTCGATAAACAAAAGAAACACACCATAGAGATTGTCGTCGACCGTATTCAGCTGTCCGCCGATGCCCGCAAACGGCTTTCGGAGTCGGTAGAGACTGCGTTGGAAAGTTCCGGCGGAACGTTGATAGCGTTGCGGCAAAAGACAGCGGATGACCCGATAACGGAAGTATTCTTTTCGCAAAAGAATGCCTGTCCCGACTGCGGTATTTCGATGCCGGATTTGCAGCCACGCCTTTTTTCGTTTAACAACCCTTACGGCGCCTGCCCCGAATGTACCGGTCTGGGGCATAAGCAGCGTTTCGACTTTAAGCTGATGGTTCCCGACACCTCGCTGTCCTTTAACGAGGGGGCGTTCTTGCCCTATAATCCCGATTCTGCGTGGAACCGCGCCCGTTTTGAGTCGCTTGCCCGCCGCTTCGGTTTTTCACTCGACACGCCGGTAAAAGATTTATCAAAAAAAGATTTAAAGATTATCATGGACGGCTCCGGCCTTGAACCGATTGAATTTGTGTACGAACGGCAGGACGGGTCGGGTAAGTCAAAGTACCGCCGTCCGTGGCTCGGTATCTATGCCGATATGCAGCGCCGCTATAACGAAGCGTATTCGGCAGCGCAGCGGGAATCGTACGAAAAATATATGGCGGTTACGACGTGCGAACACTGCGGCGGTAAGCGTTTAAAGCCCGAAGCCTTAGCCGTTACCGTCGGCGGTAAAAATATTTACGAGTTAAGCAGCCTTTCCGTCGGCGATTCAATTACGTTTTTTGAAAAGCTCAAGCTGACCGCTACGGAAAAGACTATTGCACACCAGATTTTAAAAGAGATAACCTCCCGCCTCCAATTTATGAAAAACGTGGGGCTTGACTATATTACCCTTGAACGGAAGGCGGCGACGCTGTCCGGCGGGGAATCGCAGCGGATACGGCTTGCGACCCAAATCGGCTCCAGCTTAATCGGAGTGCTGTACATCCTTGACGAACCGTCCATCGGATTGCACCAGCGGGATAATCAGCGGCTGATCGATACGCTGCTGTACCTGCGCAACCTCGGCAATACGCTCATCGTGGTAGAACACGACGAGCAAACTCTCCGTGTCGCCGACTACATCGTAGACTTAGGCCCGGGTGCAGGGGTGCACGGTGGTGCTGTCGTAGCGGCGGGTACTCCCGACGAGGTGATGCAGGTAAAGGAAAGCCTTACCGGTCAGTACCTTGCGGGAACGCTCTGCATGGAACTTCCCGCGGAACGGCGGAAAGGGAACGGCTCCTTTTTAACTTTGCAGGGAGTAACCGAGCATAATTTAAAGAATGTTTCGGTTTCCATCCCGCTCGGAGCCTTTACCTGCATCACCGGCGTTTCCGGTTCGGGGAAGTCCACGCTCCTTTCGGATGTGTTGTATCCCGCCGTATCCAATGCGCTGATGCGCAGCGGCTTGCCGGAGGGCGCATACAAAAAGATAAAAGGGCTTGAGCATATCGATAAGGTTATCAATATCGACCAAAGCCCGATCGGCAGAACGCCCCGCTCGAATCCTGCGACCTATGTAGAAGTGTTTACTGCGATTCGCGACTCGTTTGCAAACTTGCCGGAAGCGAAAGCGCGGGGCTATAAGCCGGGGCGCTTTTCGTTTAATGTGCGGGGCGGCCGCTGCGAGCACTGTCAGGGTGACGGCGCGATAGCAATCGAAATGAACTTTTTACCCGACGTGTATATCACCTGCGATGTGTGCCGCGGGAAGCGGTTTAACAAAGAAACGCTCGATGTCCGGTACAAGGGGAAGAACATCTCCGACGTGCTCGACATGACCATCGAAGAAGCCGCCGAGTTCTTCGCTTCCGTGCCGCAGATCGCCCGCAAAATGCAGACCCTCCTTTCGGTAGGGCTTGGCTATATCCGCCTCGGGCAGTCGGCGCTTACCTTGTCGGGCGGCGAAGCGCAGCGGGTTAAACTGGCGCACGAGCTTTCCAAGCGTTCGACGGGGAAAACGCTCTATATTTTGGACGAGCCGACAACGGGGCTGCATTTTGCGGATGTTAAACAGTTGATGGAAGTTATTCAGCGGCTGGTGGATCAGGGTAATACCGCCCTAATGATCGAGCACAACCTCGATGTTATCCTGCAAGCCGATCATATCATCGACCTTGGTCCGGAAGGAGGTTCCCGTGGCGGTACTATTATTGCGGAAGGAACGCCGGAAGAAGTTGCCGAAGTGAAAAATTCCTACACGGGATTTTACATCAAAGAAATGCTCGACCGGCAGCGGCAAAAAAGCTCATAGGTTTTTATAGACAGCCGTATAATGAAAAAGCTGCTTGTTTCCTTTTTTTGCCTTTTTTTATTCATTCTCGCTTCTCCCTATGCGCAGACCGCGAAAGAACCGAAGGTTATTACCATCAATTCCGTGCGCATAATGGAGGTGTTTAAAAAAGAGAATAAGGCGCAGTATCGCACCAATCCGGATAAAAGTGAAACGGCAGGGGAGCCTTCTGCGGCAATAAAGGCTGATGCCGGTCAGCAGTCCGCTGCCGACACACTTCCTGTTACGGAAAGCACGGAATCTCCGGCAGAACAAAACGGCGGCACGGAAAATACATCCGACGCTCAGGTTCCGGTAACAACCGAAGAGGCTCAAAAAGCTATTGAAGGGAAAAAAGATGACATTATTGTCTTTACCGGCGGCGTTTCGGTTTCGGTAAAAGAAGGCTCATCCGTTTCTACAATTGAGTCCGATAAGTTGGTGTACAACCGTTCGGAAAATACGATCGAGGCTGAAGGAAATGTCCGGTACAGCAGGAAGACGGGCGGTTCCGAAGGGGCGGAAGAGTTCACCGGTGAATTGCTGCTCTTCAATATCGATGAGATGGAAGGTATATTCCTCGACGGTACGATTAAACAGGCTCCGCGGAAACAGGGGCAAAATCCTTTTACGATTCAATCGGCAACGGTCGGCCGCGATTCAAGTGGTACAACAGGATTTAAAGATGCCGCACTAAGTACCAACCCCGATCCGGACGAAGAACCGTTGTGGTCTATCCGTGCAAGCCGGATTTGGCTGTTGCCGGGTAACGAGCTTGCGTTTGCAAACGGTTATTTCTCCATTGGAATTGTACCGATATTATATCTGCCGTTTTTTTATCATCCTGCCGATGAAATGGTGGTTCATCCGGTGTTCGGCTTCCGCAGTCGTGAGGGCTATTTTCTTCAAACAACGACATATCTTCTCGGTCGTAAACCGCTTGATACCGATTCAAAAAAATCCGGTTCTTTCTCCAATTTCATGAAAAGTGATAGGCTTAAAAAGCAAGAACGAATCGGTTTGTTTTTTAAGAACCTTGATGAAGATGCGACTGATATAAGCCCTGCCTATATCAAACTCATTGCCGACACCTATTCACAGCTGGGTGGTTTAGTCGGCATAGACGGAAAGATCATCCCTAAAAATACGCCGATTAGCCAACTTGATTTTTCACTTTTTTTCGGAATGTCTCGGACACTCTTTCCGCTGAATAGAATCGGTATTGACGGTATTACACATACTACCTATTATACGAATGGAAAACGGTACTACAATAAAAGCTTTTTTTTAGGAATGCCGCTTCCGTTTCGATACAGGGCGCATATCAATTTCGGTATTTCGCAGGCGCCGTTTCAACTTTCGATAAATGTCCCCTTTGTATCCGACCCTTATTTTAAGAAAGACTTTTTTGATCGATCGGAGGACATGAATTGGTTTAATTATCTTTTGAACAAAGATAAGTTGGCAAAAGGCGCTGATATAGGAATGGAAAGTTCCTATTCGTGGAAGCTTAACGGTTCTATCCGTCCGTCATTTAAGAAAATCAGCCCATGGATTTCTTCATTTAATCTGGATACCGCATCACTGACCGTTAACTTTTCTTCAAAAGAAACAAACCCGCCGGCAACCGGTGAAGAAGCCTATGCACCTCAGCGGGTTTTCTTTTATCCGTCGCTTTTTAAGCCGGAGGGGAAAATCTCAATTGCAGGAACACTATTATCAAATACACTGTTTAATGAAAAACCGGCAAAAAAGATCCCCGATGTTGAAGGTATCGACCATCCGTTTATAACGAAGGATAAAACATCATCGGATACAGGAAAAACCGAAAACACCGATAAAAAGGAATACTTTGATGCCTTTGTTCCGGTGTTTAAGCCGGTATACGGCAAAGAATTCGATCATAGTATTATATATTCGCTCACATATTCGGGAGATTTTTCCGCATTACAAGAGACAACCTTTGCTTCTTCACAGTGGAATAAACCCGAAGATATACGTTGGCAGGATTATGAATCGCGCTATTATCAGCTGAAGGGGAGTGCCGGTTTAAAAGGTACGCTATCCTATTCGCAAAATCTTATTACTCTCTCGAGTAACCTTATTATTTCAGGAAATTATCAGCGGCACCCCTGGACACGGGATGTAAGTAAAAAGCCGATTTTAGAGCTCAACAACTTTAAAGTGAATGTGTATATGCTGAAAAACGAAAACTCAGTAACGGTCAATCCTTTTGTGTATAACGATCTATTTAAACCTATATCCTTTAGCTGGAGTATCACGGAAATTTTAGCAAAAAATACGTTTACCGGTTCGTATAGTAATCCTAAATGGGAAACACAGGGGGTAAAGTGGAATAAAGATTTTATCACTGCCCATACGGGATCTGCGGTATTCGGTGTTATACTTGCGGAAAAGTATACGCAAAAAATTACTTTTTCTATGAATCTGCCGCCGCTTTTGCAAGCCTATAGTACTTCACTCAACGTATCATTTCCGTATGGAACATTGACAGCCTCGACAAAGTTGTTCGAAAAAGAGAATGTGGCAGATAAATGGGCGTGGGAACCATTTAAGGCAGATGTAACATGGACGCTTCCCTATGATATACGGACTGCCCAAACCTATATCTATAATATCCAAGAGAAGAGCAATGAGCGGCTGCATATCACTTTTGGGTGGAAATATATTTCAGCCTTTTATACCCAAAGTCGCGAAATACCGCAAAAACTTGACCCGTCGTTAAAGACATGGGTTCTGGACGGTACGGAAAAACGATTTATTCCCTTTGCTTTGGGCTTTTCGTTTTCCAATACTTCCAATCCCTTTACTATTTATGCATGGAAAAACCGTATCAAAATACAGCTTGGATTGTCGTCAACCTTACAGTTTAATTTAGTCCGCATTACGGATAGCTATTTTACGTTTGCACCTAAGATTATTTTTAATATCCATGAATTTTGGGATTTTTCTTTCGGTTCATCAAGCAGGAATGATGTCATTGCACGATATTTTCAAAAAGCACTCAATTTACCGATTGTTATTCCCGGCAATACCAATGTACTGACCGATTTGGTTGAGTCATTTTATTTTTGGGATACATCAAAACGGGAAGCATCAGGATTTAAACTCCAATCGCTGGATATAGGCCTTACCCATTATCTTAAAGATTGGACATTAAAATTCAATTGTGAAATTAAACCTCAGTTAAAGAATGTAGGCACCCGTAAATATTATGAATTTAGTCCGACAATCACTTTTGCGGTCGAGTGGAAACCTATCGGCGATATTAAAGTTGAAGCAAAAAAGAAAGACGGAAAATTCTCCGTTGAGCGTGGCGAACTACAATAGCGCATCTCTAAGGGCAGTATTGTGAAATACACCGTCACAATAGCGCCATCAGTATAGCATTTTGAAATTCGGCAGGTATCCGAAAAAACGCTCCGGATTTTCAGGTACCTGCTGTTTTACGAAGAAGCAGCGGGTGAAGTGCCTCTTTCCGTCATCATAAGGAACAGATGCTCAAGTGAATCGTTTGTGCCGCGCTGTGCTTGCAGTTCAGACAGCGACCCGCAAAACAGCATCCGCCCCTTGTTGATAATCGCAAGTTTGTCGCATACCTTTTCGGCAATTTCCATGATATGCGTGGAAAAAAACACCGTCTTTCCCGAATCGGCATAGCTCCGCATTAGGGTTTTCAGGCGGAACGCGGATTGAGGGTCAAGCCCGACGATGGGCTCATCCAAAATCCACAATTCCGGCTGATGGATAAGGCTTGCCGCAATGAGCAGCTTTTGCTTCATGCCGTGTGAAAAACTCGCGATGCGCGTGTTCAATACCGTATCGATTTCAAAAAGCGCGGTATACTCTGCAATCCGTTTCTGCCGCTCTTCGGTTGAAACACCGTACACATCCGCGACAAAGTTGAGGTATTCAAGCGCCTTAAACTGCACAAACACTTCGGGATTATCGGTTACATACCCGATTTTCCGCTTTGCTTCCAGCGGATATTTCAGTATATCGGTACCGCCGATGAGAATATCCCCCGAATCGGGCGCAATGACACCGGTGAGCATTTTGATGGTCGTCGTTTTTCCCGCCCCGTTCGGCCCCAAAAAGCCGAAAATCTCCCCGCTTTTCGCCTCAAAAGAGAGATTATCAACCGCCTTTTCCCTTGACCGTCCATACGTCTTTGAAACATTCCGTATCGTAAGCATATTTTTACCTTCCATTTGTGCAAAATTTTAGATAAAATTTTGCACAATTTTTTTCAGAAAAAGGGCAAACGCATCAGAGAAATAGACAAAATTGCAGAATAAATAGGATGTGAGACCATTTGAGCCGTGGAACGGCGAAACTCTGGTCGAATAGCCTGTTTATTCTGCAGGGCTGTTAAAAAAACAGTCTGATGCGTTTGCCCTGAGTTTTTACAGGTTTTTATCCATTTTGAAGCTGAGCTTTGAGTAGTTAAACGATTCCAGCATCAGCTGCGCGATCAGGTCTTTGGTCTTTTTAATGACGTAAGCGGCGGTCCTTTCGTTTTCCGCGGTGAGGAATTCGGTCAGTTTTTCTCCGGTCAGGGCTTTGCCTGCTTCGGTAACCTCGTGAACTCGTTTGAACCCGTAGGTTTGCATCTCGTTCAGATAGGTTGTATTTGCGTCGCGGAATGCCGGATAGCGGCTTTCGGTGAGGAACCCGAGGATTTTAAACAGCCAATAGGCATTTTCGAGCGAGACGGTCGCCGTCTTTTTTTTGTAGATTTTCGGTGTGTCGTTGATATTGGTAAAAAAAGGTACATAGGGGGTAAAGGCGGTAGTGCCGAATGCGAGCCACTGAATAGCGGCCATGCCTTTCGGTACGCGGGAACGCAGCTGGAGAATATGGGATTCTGCCGTGCGGGAAAGAGAGATACCTCTGAACCGTGTTTTTTCGTAGTCGGTTCCCGCCTTGCCGAGCGGATCATAGATGGTTTCGTTGTAATGCGAACTCAAGATATACTGCACATCTTCTACCGAAATCAGCCTGCTCGCCTTTCGTATAAACGGGATATCGTTGGATACGGGGCTTTGCTCTATTTCGGGGTTCAAGTATTTTTGTGCAAACCATGCGCGCGGCGTGTTGTACACACGGTCTTTCTCGGTTGAGGTACCGAAAATATGGCGGAAGTTAAAGCCTTCGCGGTCGGGATTGAGCTTATGCGTATCGACAAATGCCTGAATGCCGTCTGCCCACATAAACTCACGCTCGTTTGAAAAATCGATGGTTTCGATACAGACCTGATTAGGTGCGACGGCATAGCAGTTGTCGGGGATGCGCTGCGCGACCCAGTAATGTCCGCACGGGATTTCCATATACCATGCTTCATCCGCATCGGCAAACAGGATCCCGTTGCCTTCCGCCGAACCGTACTGTGCGATGAGCTTACCTAAAAAGGCAACCCCTTCCCGCGCGGAATTGATAAACGGTGCTACGATGTTGTAGATAGCATCTTCTCCGATACCGTCCGGTACGAGCGGATCGAACGCAAGCACGCGCGGATTGCCGTATACGCTTTCGGTGGAGCTGACGGCAATATTCTTTTCGTTGATGCCTGCTTCTCCGTATTCGCCTTCATCGCCCTTCAGCAGCTGAAATGCCTGAGGCGTAGAAGTGCAGCGGAGCGCCTTCTCCGGCAGCGCAACGGTAACGCCGGTGTTCTTCGATGTATAGGTACGGTTTTTTACCTCGCTTGCGGGCATCACGGTAAACAGTTTAACCGAAATCGCTTCGTGAAAGTCCTCGTTGCGGGCAATCATCACCGAACCGTCAACTGAGGCCTTTTTACCCACCAGCACGGTGGTACAAGATTGATGATGTGTGTTGTTCATATAATGTAATCTCCTATAAAACCTTTTAGATTTAATGTGCGAGAAGTGCTTTTACCGCGCATCCCTAAGCGACTGACATGCATCGCAGAGGATACGCGTCAGGTATTCTTTATTCCGATAGAGCTCCGGATCCCCCGAAGGACAGCATACGGGATGTAGTGCGGTAAGCAGTTTGCCGAGGGTACCGCGGTCATATTCCTCACGGTTTTGGAGGCAGAGAATTTTCGGATACTCGGTCGGCTCGGTGTACTCCGTTTCAGAAGTTAGCGGCTCTTCCAACCGTTCTCCCGGACGTACCCCGATGATTTCTATCGGTATGTCTTTTTCCGGTTCGTAGCCCATGTACCGTATCAGCTGACGGGCGGTTTCCAGAATATTGACCGGTTCGCCCATATCCAGTAGGTATGACTGCCCGTTGATGCCCACTCCGCCAGTCTGCAATACGAGTGAACAGGCTTCCGGTATGGTCATAAAAAAGCGCATCATATCGGGGGAGGTTACCGTTACGGGACCTCCTTTTTTTACCTGTTCGACAAAGAGCGGAAAAATTGAGCCGCGCGAGCCGAGCACGTTTCCGAACCGGACAAACATATAGGCATAGTCAGCGCTGCCGTATTTTTCTTTGACCCGCGCGGCGGCATCAAGCACCATCTTTTCGTTGAGCATCTTCGAAACCCCGTAAATCGATACGGGATTAACCGCCTTATCCGTCGAGATAAGCACAAAGCGTTTTACGCCGTTTTCGATACAGGCATCGAGCAGGTTCTTGGTACCGAACACGTTATTTTCGATGACGGCGACGGGGTTCGCTTCCATCAGCGGTACGTGCTTGTAAGCCGCCGTATGGAAAACCGCATCGCAGCGGAGCTTCCCGATAATATACCGCATATACTCGCGGTCTTTCAGCTCACCCACGATAGGCACAATCGTTGCCTTGTCGCCGACCCCTTCTTCCTGTAAGAGGTGGAGTTCTTTATCGATCTGGTAAATTGAGTTTTCTCCATGCCCGAATAGATAAAGCCGCTCGGCGCCGCCCGAAAGGAGCTGTCGCGCCAGTTCGCTGCCGATGGAGCCGCCTGCGCCGGTAATCAGTACCCGCTTTCCGCGCAGATAGGCAAGGCTGTTTTTTAAGCTGATTTTTATCGGTGTGCGTCCGAGCAGGTCTTGCGGGTTTATCTCCCGTGCTTGTACGAGGTGCGCATTCCCGTCTACAATCTGCGAAATACCAGGCAGTAATTTGATGGTGGTAAATCCTGCCTCTTTTACAATTGCATAGATTTCGCGTAATCGCTCTGCCTTTATACTTGGAATGGCAATCAACAGTTCATCCCGCGCCTCCACTCTGATAAGGCGGGCAACATCTTGAATCGGACCAAGTACCGGAATATCTTCAATTTTAGTACCGATTTTCTGCGGATCGTCGTCAAGGAATGCCGCAACACGGCCGAATACGCCTTTCCGTTTTATTTCGTGGGCAATCATGGTGCCCGCAAGCCCCGCCCCGATAATATACACGGTCGGCTGTACTTTATTACTTTGAGCTGTCATCTCTCCCCTCCACCTAAACCGGCCGCTGCCGGCTCTATCACATCAAAAGCCAAATCGATGGGAAAGCTGTCGGTGTACATATCGAGCAGTACCTTAGCCCGTTGCTTTCTTCTATCAACTTTGATAATTTTTCCTTCAAGTCCTTTCAGCGCCCCTTCTACAACACATATCCGTGCATTCGCGTCAAAAAATACTTTAGACGGAGCAGTAACTTCTCCGAACGAAAGAAAATGGCGCAAAAGCGCGAGGTCATTATCGGCAAGCGGCAGCGGATTTTGATTATTCGGCAAAAAATGATAAAAATTCGGTGTCTTACGGAGCTGCCAGCAAAGCGGAAGCGATAAGTCAGCGATTTCTAAAAAAATATAGCCGGGAAATACCGGGGCATCAACTTTGTGCCGTATACCTTTCTTTTTAACATACAGTATGCGGCGCGGAAAATAGGCTTCTATTTCATGTTTTTCTTCATTTAATTTCCGTATTGTTTTTAACAGCTCCGGTTCCTTACCTGTTTTTACCTGCACTGCATAATAATCCATAGAGCATTCACTATAGCATAAAAGAAAAAAAAGCTCCATTGGGCGATACAGGGCAATGCCTATCTAGCTATAAAAATGAAAATACGGTACACTTATTCTATCGTCAAATTTTTCTTACTATGCTGGAGAGACTCTATGAAAATACGGACATCAGTTAACCTGTTTTTGGTAACGACGCTTATTATCGCTGTTTGCGGAGCCCTCGCTTTTAGCGTTATGCAAGCAAGGTCATATATGGAAAGTAATTTCTATAAGACCGTACCGTTTATGTTGGATGCTTCATGTTCTGAATTACAGGCAAACCTTGCAGTGGGCTTAGCACGTTCGCAAGACTTAGCGGAAGAACCGTACTTGCTGGATTGGTTTAACAGTTATGAAAAAGATAACGAAAATGGCGCTAAAGTTACCGAAAGACTGATTGATGTTAGTCAAGATGAACAGTTTTCTGCCGGTTTTGCCGCTTCGAATTTAACCGGTAATTACTATGTTGTTGATAGTAATAAACAGGTAAAAAAAGATATACTTACCGAAGCCGATGATTCATGGTTTTTTACCATGATGAAAAGTCCGCAGACGTTATTTTATAGTGTCGATTATAATAAAACGCTCAATAAAACGAATTTTTGGTTTAACGTAAAAGTATTTAATACGGCAGGGGAAGCTATCGGATTTGCCGGTATGGCAGTCGATTTACAAAAAACCGTTGCTAAAATAAATAAATCGCTACCGAGTCCGCAATCATGGGTCGGCATTATTGATAATACCGATACATTATCGCTTTGCTCAAATGCCGACTTTACAAATAAAAAACTGAATAAGGTGATCGGTATTCTTTCAAACTTAACCGGCTACAGTAATCTTCAATACTATGACGATGCTTCGCTCGGCAGAGTGGTTGTTGTAAAAAAACAGCTTGCCAATTTGCCTTATTATACTATCATGGCAGTTCCTGTAAAGGATTTTGCACCGCCGATTTTCGCGATTATGAGCTATTCTCTTTTATGGACGGCCGTACTGGTAATAGTTATGATCGCAGTCAATCAGTTTATGCTCCGCTATTTATTCGGACGATTTATTAAACTCCATGCTATTTTCGATAAAGTTGCAGAAGGTGATTTTACCGTTCAGGCAGCAGTACATTCCGATGAGCTCGGTGCCATCGCGTTATCCATGAATAATGCAATAGAAAAAATCCGTGCTTCTTTTTTGGTTATCACTAATACGGCAAAAAATATGCAAGCGGTTAGCCAGACATTGTCTACAAGAATGGTGAATTCTGCTGCAGCACTTAATGAGATAACAGGAAATATTGAAAGTGTAAAAGACAGCGTCATGGTTCAGCATACGGAAGTTACTGAAACTGCTGCAAAGATAGATTCTATTGCTCAAACGATGTCAAGCCTTGATTTTCATATTGATAATCAAGCTAAAAGTATTTCCGGTTCATCTCTTACAATCGAAGAAATTATAAAAAATATCCGGACTTTACAAGAACGGGCTGAAAAAAATCTTCAATCGATTAAAACCCTTGAAAAAACAACTCA